>JAUTXB010000030.1 GCA_030838245.1 Acidimicrobiaceae bacterium | reverse complement strand
GCCTCGTTCCAGGCCGGCAGCTGTAGAGCCCGCGCCCGGGCCCGCTTGGACAAGGTCACACCCAACGTCTCGAGCACGATCCGAGGGACGTTGTTCTCCGGCTGTGCCTCGGTGAGCCCCAGCGAGTTGACCTGGACCCCGTAACGGAACCGCTTCAGCTTGTCCTCGTCGACGCCGTACCGCTCGGAGCAGATGCGCTCCCACAGCGCCGTAAAGGCCCGCATCTTGCACGTCTCCTCCACGAATCGCACGCCGGCGTTGACGAAGAACGAGATCCTGCCCACCACCGAGGGGAACTCGGCTTCGGGCACCTGGCCGGACTGGCGCACGGCGTCGAGGACGCCGATGGCCGTGGCCAGGGCGTAGGCCACCTCTTGGTGGGGGACGGCCCCGGCCTCTTGCAGGTGATAGCTGCACACGTTGATGGGGTTCCACTTGGGCACGTTGCGCACCGTGTAGGCGATGGTGTCAACGGTCAGGCGGCGGCTGGGCAGTGGGGGGAAGATGAAGGTACCCCGGGACAGGTACTCCTTCATGATGTCGTTCTGGGTGGTGCCCGAAAGCTTCCCGATGTCGGCGCCTTGGTCCTCGGCGTTGGCGATATAGAGGCCGAGGAGCCAGGCGGCGGTGGCGTTGATGGTCATCGACGTGTTCATGGTCTCGACCGGGATCTGGTCCATGAGCTGTTTCATGTGGCCGAGGTGGGCGACGGGCACGCCCACCTTGCCCACCTCACCGGCCGCCTCGGGGGAGTCGGGGTCGTAACCGATCTGGGTGGGGAGGTCGAACGCGATCGAGAGGCCCGTCTGTCCCCGGGCCAGGTTCGTCCGGTAGAGCTCGTTGGACGCCGTGGCCGACGAGTGGCCGGAGTAGGTCCGCATCACCCACGGTTTGTCCCGCTTCGGAGGCGTGGGTTCCGATACCTGTTCCACGTGGCTCATCCCTCCATTGTGGCTTGCCCGGGGTCGGTCACATCCACGCCCCGAGGGGGGCTAGAACGCGCTCTACTTCCGGTAATCGTGGAAGCCCTGGCCGGACTTCCGGCCGAGGAGCTCGGCGGCCACCATGCGCCGAAGCAGGGGCACGGCGGCGTAGTTCGGATCCCGGAACTCGTCGTAGAGGGCGTCGAGAATGGCCAGCGAGGTGTCCAAGCCGACCAGGTCGAGGAGGGCGAAGGGGCCCATCGGGAACCCACAGCCGCCCTTCATGGCGGTGTCGATGTCGGCCACCGAGGCAACACCCTGCTCGTAGAGCCGAACCGCGTTGTTCAGGTAGGGGAACAAGAGCGCGTTGACGATAAACCCGGCCTGGTCCTTCACCTCCACCGGTGACTTCCCACACGCCTCGGCGAACTCACGGACGGCGGCGATCGTCTCGTCGGAGGCAGTCAGGGGGCGAACCACTTCGACGAGGGACATGACCGGGGCCGGGTTGAAGAAGTGCACCCCACAGACCTTGTCGGGGCGACCGGTCTCCATGGCCAGCTCCACCACGGGCAGCGTCGATGTGTTGGTGGCCAGGATGGCGTCCTCGCCGCAGATCCGGTCCAGCTCGTTGAACAGCTCTTTTTTCACCGCGAGGTCTTCGATGACGGACTCGATGACCAGGTCGACGCCCTTGAGCGCCCCGAGGTCGGAGGTGGCCGTGACCCGGGCCAGGATGGCATCGCGCTCTTCGGCGGTCTTCTTGCCCTTGTCGACCTGGCGATTGAGCGACTTCTCCATCCCTGCCACCGTGGCATCAGCGGTGTTCTGGCTGCGGGACCGGAGCACGACCTCGAAGCCGCTGCCTGCGGCTGTCTCGGCAATTCCCGATCCCATGATCCCCGAGCCGACGATTCCCACACGCGTAATAGACATGGGTTGCCATGTTACTGGTCAGTAGCGGCCTTTGCCCTGTGCTCCCGATCGGCCTGTCCCGCCTGCTCATCGAGCCTGTTCGGAGGCCGTTTCTGCTCTCTGGCGGCGGCGGAGTTGGTCTGTGGCGGGGCGGAGTTGGCGGTCGAGGGCGGGGGAGGTGACGGGGAGGTGACGGGGGAGCGGTCGAAATGATCGGGCTTCCGTGTGCCACCTACAGTGACCCGCATGAGTGAAGCACCTGGTCTCGTGGCATTGGTCGGCGGCGGAGAATGGCAAGCCGGCTGTTCGTTCGACAGCGAGCTGCTCGCTCGCTCTGAGGGGGACCAGGTCCTGGTCCTTCCCACCGCTGCCGCCTACGAGCACCCCGAACGCTCGGTGGCTCGGGCGGGCGAGTGGTTCGAGGGGATGGGCGCCCACGTCGAGGGGCTGATGGTGCTGGCCCGCCCCGATGCCGAAGACGCCGGCATGGCCGCAGTAATGCGAAAGGCCCGGTTCGTCTACCTGAGCGGGGGGTCGCCGATGCACCTGCGATCCGTGCTGAAGGGCTCGGCCGTGTGGGACGCCCTGCTCGATGCCTGGAACGCCGGCGCTGTCATCGCCGGCACGGCGGAGGCGGCCATGGCCCTGACCGACCCCATGGTCGATGCTCGAGGCGGTGGGCTGACGTTGGGCTTGGGCCTCCTCCAGCGGCTGGCCGTGGTGCCCCATTTCGGGGATACCCATGAGGACGCCCACGGCGAGAAGCTGCACCGGTCGGTGGTCCTGGCGCCTCCCGGCCTCCCAGTGGCCGGCATCCAGGAGCGCACCGCCCTCCTTCGTGAGCCTGACGGATCCTGGCGGACTGCCGGCGAGGGATCGGTGATCGTCTACGTGGACGGCGCCCGCTCGACGGCCGGGTTGGACGCCCTGCCCCGGTAGAGGCTCTCTCGGCGCCAGCCGCCAGCCGCCAGCCGGGACCGTTCAGTCCGCTTCGGTGACGGTGACCGACTCGATGGTCACCTTCTCCGACGGAGTTCCCGACCTGCTGCCGATGGCTTCGATCGCCGGGATCACCTCGAGGCCCTTGATGACCTTGCCGAACAGCGAGTAGCTCGGCGGCAGGGCGGCGCCGTCGGGTCCGCTGATGACGAAGAACTGGCTGCCGTTCGTGTCCGGTCCGGCGTTGGCCATGGCCAAGGAGCCGATCTCGTAGCGACCGGGCTTGGGCAGCTCGTCCTCGAACCGGTATCCCGGACCGCCGCGACCGGTGCCCTCAGGGTCGCCGCCCTGCAGGACGAACCCGGGGATGATGCGGTGGAACGTGATCCCCTCGAAGTAGTGGTAGCGGGCCAAGAAGACAAAATTGTTGACCGTCTTCGGGGCGGCAATCGGATCGAGGGAAATGGTCATGGTCCCCTTGCTGGTCACCATCTCGGCCGTGTAGCGCTTGGCCGGATCGATCACCATGGGGGGCGGCCCGTCGAATCGTTGGGTCTTGGGGCTGGATCCGTCTGCGGCGGGAATCTCGGGAGCCATGATGGCCTCGCTTTCTATCGGGCTTGCTGTCGGGCTGTTCTGTCGGACTTGCGGGATGTCGGGCTGTCTGTCGGGCGTCCGGAATCTCGGAACTGGACTGGCCGGGAGGTCTACGCCGTGGCGATGGTCACCGAGAGGATCCGGTGGGTGACCTTGGGCGGAACGCCGTTGGCGTTCGCATTCGGATTGCCATCGGCGTTGATCTTGTCGACCACGCTCATTCCCGAGGTGACGTGCCCGAACAACGAGTAGTTGGGAGGCAGGGACTCACCCTGCGATCCGGCCACTACGAAGAACTGGCTGCCGTTGGTGTTGGGACCCGAGTTGGCCATGGCCACCGATCCGATCGGGTACTGCGGGCTGGCCTTCGCGGGCAGCTCGTCGGCGAACTGGTAGCCGGGACCACCAGTGCCGGTACCGGTGGGATCACCGGTCTGGTCCATGAACTGGGGGATGACCCGATGGAAGGTCACGCAGTCGTAGAACTTCTGTTGGGCCAGGAAGACGAAGTTGTTGACCGTCGCCGGGGTGGTAGTGGCGTCCAGGGTCACCACGAAGCTGCCGACGTCGGTCTTGATGGTGGCCGTATACGTCTTCGACGTGTCGATGGTCATGGGCGGCGCCGTCTTCCACGACGGCTTGGTCAACTTGGCGCTCGGGCTGCTCGGGCACCCGGCCGCCGCGGCCACCTTGTCGGCCGTGAGTTGGGCGCTGGCCGCGGCCGCGGTGGTCGGCGTGGTGGTCGCCGCGGTGGAGGGTTTCTTCGAGCCCCCGCCGCTGGTCACCAGGACCGAGATCCCGATGATGACGCCCAGGGCGACGACCACGATGATCGTGCGTCGGATCAGTTGTTTGCGCTTCTTTGCCCTCGCCGCCGCCGCTCTCCGCGCGTCGCGGCCGGCTTTTTGACGTTGTCGCTTCTCGGTAGACACGGTCTGTCAGGGTAGCCGTCCGCTAGAGTCCGCTGGATGCGCCGCCCATCCCGTGTCATATCGCTGCCGGTCATGTTGGTGAGTTCCGCCCTGATCGTGACAGCCGTCGGGGTGTCTCCGGTGTCGGCAGCACCGGCAAAGGGAAAGTTCACGCCCGGGCTGATCGCCGTCGATGCTCCGCTGACCGGGTCGCAGTCATCCACCGGGATCGACATGTACCGGGGGGCTGAGCTGGCGGCGAACCAGATCAACGCGGCCGGCGGGGTAGACGGCGTGCAGCTCAAGCTGGTCAAGGCGGACGACAAGGCCACTGCTTCCACCGGCGTGACCGTGGCCAAGAAGGTCATCGGCCAGCACGTCTTCGGAGTGGTGGGGCCGTTCAACTCCTCGGTCGGAGTGGCCAACCTGCCTGTCTACAAGTCGGCCGGGATCTCCATCGTGCGGCTGACCAGTGCTGCGCCCACCCAGGGATTCGGGGCCACCACCCAGCCGATGGACGTCCAGGTCGCACCGGTGGAGGCCAAGGAGATCACCCAGGTCCTCCACGCCACCCGGGTGGCCGTCATCTACGACACCTCGACGTACACGTCGGGGATCGCCAAGTCCCTCGGCCGCCTGCTGACTGCCGACGGCCACGCTCCGGTGACCGTCCAATCGATCAAAGAGGGGCAGACCAACTTCTCCAAGGCAGTGTCGGCCGCGGCGGCGGCCAAGCCCGACCTGCTCTACATCGCCGCCTACGGGAAAGAGGCCGGACTGATCGCCCTCCAGGCCTCCCAGAAGAACGTCGGAGGCACCTGCTTTGTCGACCTAGCCGCCCAGGGCCCCGACTTCGTCTCCAACGCCACCGTTCCGGTGGCCCAGAAATGCCTGAACAGCGGGGTTCCCTCGGCGCAAGAATTCGCCGGCGCAACCCAGTACGTCGCCAACTACCAGAGCGCCTACCAAGCCGCCCCGGGGACGTGGGGCACGTTCACCTATGACTCGGTGGAGATCCTGGCCCAGGCGGTCAAGGACGCCGGCGGCTGGAACCAGGCTGCCGTGCAGTCCAAGCTCGTACACACCTCGGCCTACCCAGGCATCACCGGCACCATCACCATCCAGCCGAAGACCGGGAACCGGGCCAATACGCCGGTGGTCATGCTCGACATCGATGCGGGCGGCAACTACACGGTCGATCCCGCCTGGGCACAAGCGGCCGACTTTCCCCTGACTTCGACGGTGCCGGCGACCACCCAGGCTGCGTCCTGACTCTCGGCCGGGCGGCTTCCTGACCACCACCCAGGCCGGGTCATGACAGCTGCCCCTGCCGCTTCCTGACCACCATCGATCACGCCCGCGGATTAGGACTCGTCGCCGACACCCAGGGACGACACCCGAAGCGACCGCAGTAGCCTGGCGGGCCATGCCTTTGGTCGTGCAGAAATTCGGAGGGAGCTCGGTCGGCGATGCCGATCGGATCCGTGCCGTCGCCGATCACGTGGCCCGGACGCGCCGGTCCGGTGATGACGTGGCTGTGGTGGTCAGCGCCATGGGCAAGACCACCGACGACCTGGTCCGCCTGGCCGGCGACGTCAGCAACTCGAGGCCCCCCCGGGAGCTCGACATGCTGCTCAGCTCGGGCGAGCGCATCTCGATGTCCCTCCTGTGCATGGCGCTTGCGGACCTGGGCGTCTCCGCCTTCTCCTATACCGGGAGCCAGGCCGGCATCATCACCGACACGACCCACGGCCGGGCCAAGATCGTCGAGGTGCGCGGTGACCGCCTGCGGGCCGCCCTCGATCAGGGCGCGGTACCGGTGGTGGCCGGGTTCCAAGGGGTGTCGACCGACCGGGACGTGACCACGCTCGGCCGGGGCGGGTCGGACACCACGGCCGTGGCTCTGGCCGCGGCGTTGGGGGCCGACGTGTGCGAGATCTATACCGATGTCTCCGGCGTGTTCAGCGCTGATCCCCGCATCGTCCCCAAGGCGCGCAAGCTGGCCCGGATCAGTTACGAGGAGATGCTCGAGATCGCCGCCACCGGCGGCCGGGTGCTGGCGTTGCGCTCGGTCGAATTCGCTCGGAACCACCACGTGCCCCTGCACGTCCGTTCCAGTTTCACCTGGGAGCCTGGCACCTGGGTCGAGGAGGAGGATCCATCCATGGAACAGGCCCTTGTCACCGCGATCACCCACGAGTTGGCCGAGGCCAAGGTCACCGTGACCGGCGTTCCTGACCGCCCAGGGTCGGCGGCCCGTCTCTTTCGGGGCCTGGCCGACCGATCGGTGAACGTGGACATGATCGTGCAGAACACGTCCCTCCACGGGACTACTGACATCTCCTTCACCGTCCCCACCTACGACCTGGCCGTGAGCACCCAGGTGGCCGAGAGCCTGGTCCCCGAGCTGGAGGCGACCGGGGTGGTCACCGACGCTGACGTCGCCCGGGTGTCGCTCATCGGCGCGGGCATGAAGACCCACCCCGGTGTAACCGCCCTGACCTTCGAGACGCTGGCCGCCCACGACATCAACATCGAGATGATCTCGACGTCGTCGATCAGGATCTCGTGCATGGTTCGGGCCGAGGTGGTGGAGGACGCGGTTCGCGCCCTGCACGCCGCCTTCGAGCTCGAATAGGAGCAGGCCGGCCCCCAGTGGCAGGGCCTCTCGGGTCTGCACTGTGTCCGCCTGACGCGAGGGCGAGAGGGCCCCGTCTCGTAGGATGAGGGGATGCGAGTAGCCGTCGTCGGTGCAACCGGCCAGGTCGGGTCGGTCATGCGATCCGTCCTCCAAGAGCGCCAGTTCCCTGCCGATGCCGTTCGGTTCTTCGCCTCTTCTCGTTCGGCTGGTCGGCTCCTCTCGTTCCAGGGTGTTGATATCCCGGTGGAGGACGCTGCCACCGCGGACTTCACTGGCGTCGACATCGCGCTGTTCTCCAGCGGCGCCACCGCGTCTCGGGCCCTGGCCCCGCAGGCGGCGGCGGCAGGTGCGGTAGTCATCGACAACTCGTCGGCTTGGCGCATGGATCCAGACGTGCCCCTCGTAGTCCCCGAGGTGAACGGCACCGCTCTGGGCTCCATCCCCAAGGGAATCGTGGCCAACCCCAACTGCACCACGATGGTGGCCATGCCCGTGCTCAAACCCCTCCATGACGCGGCCGGCCTCCGCCGCTTGGTGGTCTCGACCTATCAGGCCGTGTCGGGGGCGGGGCTGTCGGGCGTGGCCGAGTTG
>JAUTXB010000298.1 GCA_030838245.1 Acidimicrobiaceae bacterium | reverse complement strand
CGCCATCACGGCTGACCTCCACGACGCGATCATCGGATTGCTCCACCGCGCCGACGTCGAGGCGTCAGTCCGCACTGTGGTCATCGGCGCCACCGGCAAGCACTTCTGTACCGGAGCCGATCTTCGGGTCCCTCAATCCGGGGCTGACGACGCGGTGGCCGGCGTCGATCAACCGACGGGCACGATCATGCGAACGATCGCCGAGGGGGCCCAGCGCCTGATCGCATCGGTCCTCGACTGTCAGAAACCGGTCATCGCCGCGGTGAACGGCACCGCGGCGGGTATCGGAGCGCACCTGGCCTTGGCCTGCGACCTCGTCGTGGCCGTTGAGGAAGCCAGCTTCATCGAAGTCTTCGTGCGGCGAGGCCTGCTCCCAGACGGAGGCGGTGCGTACCTGCTGCCCCGGCTGATCGGCATGCAACGGGCCAAGGAGTTGGTCCTCCTGGGTGAACGCTTGAGCGCAGCCGACGCCTTCTCCCTGGGGATGGTCAACCGGGTGGTGCCCGCCACCGACTTCGACACCGCCGTCGGGGAGCTGGCCTCCCGGTTGGCTCAGGGCCCGACGGTAGCCTTGGGTTTGGCCAAGCGCTTGCTCAACCGCTCCCTCGACGGGGACCGGACCTCGGCTTTCTTCGAGGAGTCCATGGCCCAAGAGCTGGTGACCAGGACAGAGGACGCCACCGAGGGAATCGCATCGTTCGTAGAACGCCGACCGTCCGCCTTTCGGGGGCGGTGATCCGCCGTCATGGGATTCCGCCGCTGGTTCACAACGCCACACGATGAGACTGGAGAACAGCTATGACCGACACCAATGCAACTGGGTCAGGCCACGACGACACGGGACGTGCCGGTGGCCTGCCCGACGGCCCCTACTGGGACCCCTTGGACGAATCGCTGAAGGACGATCCCCATCCTGCGTGGCGACGGCTCCGTGAGGAGGCGCCCGCCTACCACAATGAGAAGTACGACTTCTGGGCCCTCAGCCGGTTCGAGGATGTGGAGCGGGCCCATCGGGACACGAAGCTCTACAGCTCCGCCCATAGCACCGTCCTCGAAATGATGACGGAGGAGGCTCGGCACGAGGGAATGATGATCAACCTCGACCCGCCCGAGCACACCGTGCTCCGGCGCCTGGTGTCAAAGGCGTTCACGCCCCGGCGCATAGCCGAGCTCGAAGACGAGATCCGAGCACTGTGTTCGCGCCTGCTCGACGCTCAGAGGGGAGGCGGCGGCTTCGACTACGTACAGGACTTTGGCGCACAAGTTCCGGCCAACGTCATCGCCGCCCTGCTCGGAGTGCCGCCCGATGATCGAGAGGAGGTTCGCCGCCATATCGACCAGATCTTCCATATCGAGCCCGGAGTGGGCATGATCAATGACGTGTCGGCGCACGCCGGGCTCTGGCTGATCGACTACATCGACGGCCAGCTGGCCGAACGCCGCTCCCGTCCTCGTGACGACATGCTGACCGACCTGGTGGAGGCTGACATCGTCGACCCGGATGGAAGCACCCGACGACTCACTCCCCAAGAGGCTGCGGGGTTCGGCCTCTTGATCATCAGCGCCGGCACGGAGACGGTGGCCCGATTGCTGGGCTGGGCCGGACTGCTGCTAGGCAATCATCCCGATCAGCAGATCGATCTGGCCAACGATCCGTCGCTCATCCCCAACGCCGTCGAGGAGTTGCTCCGCTACGAGTCGCCGTCTCCGGTGCAAGGCCGGTGGCTGACCGAAGAAGTCGATCTGTACGGACGGACCATCCCCGCCGATTCGAAAATACTACTGCTCACCGGGTCTGCCGGGCGTGACGATCGGGTGTACCCGAATGCGGACCGGTTCGACGTCCGTCGCACCTTCAAGCTGCATGTGGCCTTCGGCTATGGCATTCATTTCTGCCTGGGCGCCGCCCTCGCCCGGATGGAAGGCAAGATCGCGTTGGAGGAGACCTTCAAGCGCTTCCCGACCTGGACGGTCGACCAGGAGCACGCCGTGCCTCTCCACACCAGCACCGTCCGCGGCTACAAGGAACTGCCGATCTTCGTCGACGAACGTGGAGCGACCCTGTCGTGACGACAGGCAGTGGGGGGCTGGCCAGCCTTCTGACCGACCATCCCTCTGGCGAATCCGCCCCACTCATCAGTACGGTGAGCCGCACCCTCACCGCAGCGGAGGCTCGGGCCGATGCCGCCGGTATTGCCGGACAGCTGCACTCGCGCGGTCTCGAACCCGGTCAGGCCGTGGTCATCCAGCTGCCCAACGGTCCGGAGTTCATCTCGGCGATGTTCGGTGTCTGGATGGCCGGGGCGGTCTTCGTCCCCGCGAGCCCCCGGCAACCCCCCGCTGAGCTCGAGCGCGTGATCGAAGCGACGGCCCCAGCCATGGTGCTCGATGCGGCCGGCGTGCGGGCCTCGGGGGTCGAGCCGACCGGCTATGACCCGGACATCGCTTTTGTCACGTGGACATCGGGGACCACAGGGCAACCGAGGCCCATCCTCCACACACATTCGGGATACATGGAGTTGCTCGACCGGGTGCTCGAGCCACTTCGGGGGAGGCCGGCCGATCCGGGGCGACCCCCTTCCCCCAATCTCGTCCCCGTCTCGTTGGCCCTCAATGCAGGGATCTACAACGTCCTGTTCGGGTTGCGAGCCGGGGCGCAAGTGGTCCTCATGGATCGTTTCTCCACTTCCGAGTTTGCCACCCTGGTGGACCGTTTCTCCATCCGCTCCACTGTTCTCCCCCCGGCCGCCATGGTGATGCTGGCCGATGATGACGGCGTGACCGATCTGGCTCCGCTGCGCTACGTCCGAAGCATCACCGCTCCCCTCTCCCCGTTGTCGGCACGTCGGTTCTCCGACAAGTTCGGCGTGACCGTGCTCAACAGTTACGGACAGGCGGAGATCGGGGAGGTCATCGGATGGACTGCGGCGGACGCCCGGGAACACCCTGACAAGGTTGGTGCCGTCGGACGACCTCATGCCGGCGTGGACATCAAGTTGATCGCCGAGGATGGCACGGTGGCGCTGGACGGATCGATTGGCGAGCTCCTGGTCAGGCCGCCGCGCATGGCTTCGGGCTACGCCGACGGCGAGAGCCTCGATGACCGGATCGACCAAGAGGGCTATGTCCGCACCGGTGACTTTGCCCACGTGGACGACGACGGATTCGTCTGGATCGAGGGCCGGGTAAGCGACCTCATCAATCGGGGAGGCAACAAGGTGTTCCCCGAGCAGGTCGAGGAAGTGCTGCGCCTCTCGCCCAACGTGCGCGAGGCCGCGGTGGTCGGTGTGCCCGACGAGCGGCTCGGCGAAGTACCGGTGGCCTACATTGTCGGGTCTGCCTCCGACGATGAGCTCGAGCGCCTGTGCCGAGATCACCTGATCCCATACAGGATCCCGGTGTCATTCCACCACATCGATGCATTGCCTCGGAGCGAGGTCGGAAAGCTCCTCCGCCGTGTCTTGATCAGCCGGACCGACAGGGACAGTGACACATCCGACGCCGTCGAGCCATCAGGTCCAGGTCCATCTCACTCGAACGAGTGAGATGTCAAGTCGAAGGGACCTTCTGATCGAACAGGGACCGCTCGTCGAAGAGAGTGATCACCTTATTTCCGACCTGCCTCATCATCTTCGAATACTCGGCAGAAGCTCTCTCGCCGTCGTTGTTCTTCATCGCCCGGACAATGGCGGCAAAGCCCCTTTTCTCCACTTCGACCGCGTCGGGCACCATTTCGAAGAAGTCGCCCGGCACCATTGCCGACATCCCCCGCAACACCACGATGATCCGAGGAGAAGCTGCCGCCCTGACGATGGCGGCGTGGAATGCAATGGACTGCTGTTGTTGCTCAGCCGGTTCGGTCGCATCGGCGAACTTCTTCTGAAGATCGGCCAGGACATTGGGGAGGTCGTCCGCGGCACGGGCCAGCGCTCGCTGGGCTGCGAACCCGTAGATGAGACCAAAGAGCTCGTAGTGGTCGTGTACAGCCCGCTTGTCCAGTGCGTTGATGTAGGCACCGCGGTGCATCTCGATGGTCACCCAGCCCTCGTGCTCGAGCACGATGAGTGCCTCGCGGACCGGGATCCTGCTCACGCCGAGGTCCTCCGCGATGGCGTCCTGGGGCACGCGCATGCCGGGCCGGAGCACACCGTCGAAGATCAGCGTTCGGATGTGCAGGGCAATGTGGTCGGCGCTACTGGTGCGGACAAGCCGGTTGCCGCGATCGACGGATGACGGCGTGGTGGTCTTTCCGTTGGAGCTTCGAGAGGAGGACGCCACCTCGGCAATCATATTCCATATCAACTTCGGCCCCGGGACGGCCGGCCAACATCGAGCCGGCCCAACGGAGCGCGGCTGGCCGCCCGGCCGTTCTAGTCCGAGTGCCCGTTCCGGCCGGAGGCCAGCTGGCGAAAGGGAATGCCCTTGTCCACCCGCGGCTCGCCGGGCAGGCCGAGGACCCGCTCGGCGACGATGTTGCGTTGGATCTGCTCGGTCCCACCACCGATCCTGCTCATCCACTGCCCCAGGAACTGGAGCGCCCACCGGTTGCTGGTGCTGTCGCCGTAGTCGAGCAAGGTGGCCCGAGGACCCTGGAGCGACATGACCAGGTCTCCGGTCAGGCTGAGGTGGCGGGACAGGCCCAGCTTGAGCACCGAGCTCTCCGCACCGGGCTCCTGGTTCCGGGAGAGCGCAGTTTGGATGCGCCAACCCAGGTACTTGATCAGCTGCAAGCGGATATAGGTGTCGGCCAGCGCCTGGCGAACGACCGGGTCATCGGTCCGGTTGAACTGGCGGGCCAGCCGGGTGATGTCACCGAAGGCGTCCCCGACGCCAGCTCCCGTGCCGATCAAGGTTCGCTCGTTGGTCAGGGTCGTCATGATGACCCCCCACCCGCCGTTCACCGAACCCACCACGTTGTCGGCCGGGATGCGCACGTCGGTCAGGAAGACCTCGTTGAAATGCGAAGCGCCGGTGGCCTGGCGCAGCGGGCGCACCTCGATGCCGGGCGTCTTCATGTCGACCAGGAAGTAGGTGATGCCCCGGTGCTTCGGCGCGTCGAAGTCGGTACGGGCCAAGAGGATGGCCCAGTCGCTGAAATGGGCCGAGGAGGTCCACACCTTCTGCCCATTGACGATGAACTCGTCACCGTCACGAACAGCTCCCGTGGCCAGCGCGGCCAGGTCGGAGCCGGCGCCCGGTTCGCTGAACAGCTGGCACCAGACCTCGTCGCCGCGCAGCATCGGCTCCAGGAAACGCTCCTTTTGCCCGTCGGTCCCGTGAGCCATGATCGTGGGGCCGGCCATCCCGATTCCCTGGGCGAAGACGCTGCCCGGGATGTCGAACCGGGCCTGCTCCTGGGCGAAGATGATCGCCTCGAGGGGCGTGCCGCCCCGTCCCCCGTACGCCTTGGGCCAGGTGATGCCGGCCCACCCTCCGTCGAAGAGGGTCCGCTGCCAGGCCTTGGACTGGCGGACGTGCTCGAGCTCGGCCTGGGGGTCCGCGTCCCCGGCCACGGCCACCGACGACGTGTCCGGATCCTTGAGTTGGGCATGCCCGCCCAGCCATGAGCGGGCCTCGGCCCGAAATGCCGCTTCTTCCGCGCTCTCATCGAAGTCCATCAGGTCACTCCTGTACGAAGTCGCTCGAAGGTCGATCAGAGCCCAACAGATGCTTGAGGACCTTGCCGGAAGCATTGTGGGGCAGATCGGGTACGAATGTCACCTGGGAGGGAACCTTGAACCCGGCCAACGCGGCCGAGCACCAGTCCCTGATGTCGGCTGCGGTCAAGGTGCCGGGGACCTTCTCGACCACATAGGCCGCCACCTCGTGGCCCAGGGTGGCATGGGTGATACCGACAACGGCCACCTCGGCCAGGCCTGGGTGTTCGATCAAACGGTTCTCGATCTCGACCGGGTAGATGTTCTCCCCACCCCGGATGATGAGGTCCTGACGGCGCCCCTCCAGGTACACATAGCCGTCGCGAGCATGGCCGAAGTCACCGGTGTGGTACCACCGCTCGGCGTCGAGGGCCTTGTCGGTCGCCTCGGGGTTGCGCCAGTAGCCGAGGAACGTAGCGCCGCTCCGCATGGCTATCTCCCCCACTTGGCCGTCCGGGAGGGCGACGCGCGTATCAGGGTCCCGTATCTCGACTTGGACGGTGG
>JAUTXB010000265.1 GCA_030838245.1 Acidimicrobiaceae bacterium | reverse complement strand
CCCCCCGCCGCTCGGACCCAACAGCGCGGTCAGTGATCCATCGGGGACATCGAGGTTGACGTCGTCGAGAGCAACGGCATCTCCGAATCGCTTGGAGACTGACGTGATGGTGATCGCCATTTCGCTTTCCTCCCTTCGCTGTCGGCACCCAGCACGGTCAGGACCACGAGGGCGATGAGGGCAAGGATGACCGCACCGGCATAGGCGCCGGTGGTGTTCAAATTGTCGATGCCGTCCTGGATGAACAGCGTCAGGGTCTGGGTTCTTCCGGCCACGGCGCCGGATACCACGATGACCGCCCCGAACTCGCCCAGGACTCGGGCCGTGGTGAGGGTCACGCCGTAGGCCAGGCTGCGCCTGATCGACGGCAGGGTGATGCGGCGGAAGGCGGTGAACGCGGTCGCACCCAGGGTGGTTGCCGCCTGCTCCTGGTCGGTGCCGATCTCCTGGAGCACAGGGAGGACCTCCCGCACCACATAGGGAAGGGCGACGATGGCCGACGCGGCCACGATGCCCGGCAGGGAGAAGATGATCTCGATGCCGTGGGCGGCCAGCCAGTTTCCGAACCAACCGGTCTTGCCGTACACCAGGACCAGGGCCAGTCCGATCACCACCGGCGAAATGGCCAGCGGGAGGTCGACGAAGGCGTCGAGCAACCATGCCCCCCGGAAGCGGTGGCGGGCCAGGATGATCGAGACGCCCACGCCGAACACCGTGTTCAGGGGCACGGCGATGAGGACGACCACAATGGTCAACCACAGGGCGTGCACGGCATCGGGTGTGGTCACCGCGTCCCAGGCGGCCAGGAACCCGTGCTCGAAGGCCCGGTAGAACACCGAACCGACCGGGACGACTACGAGCAGGGCGAGATAGCCGAGTGCGGCCACGCGGAGGGGCAACCGCCATCGCGACTTCATATGGCCTCACTGACATCGAACCGACGTCGCAGCACTCCGATGCCGCCGAGCACGAGCAAGGCGATCAGGATCAGCACCGTCGAGATGGCCGCCGCCGCCGACAGCTGGTCGCTCTGGGTCAGGCTGAAGATCCACGACGACGCCACCTCGGTCTTGAACGGGAGGTTGCCGGAGATGAGGACCACCGAACCGAACTCCCCGATGGCCCGGGCGAAGGCGAGCCCGGCGCCGGCCAGCATGGCCGGCGCCACGCTGGGCAGGATGACCCGACGCAGCACGCCGGCCGACGTAGCGCCGAGGGAGGAGGCCGCCTCTTCGGTCTCGCGGTCGAGCTCGGCCAGTACCGGCTGTACCGACCGGACGCAGAACGGGAGGGTCACGAAGGCCAGGGCGAACACGATGCCGATCCGGGTGTCGGCCACGTTGAGGCCGAAGGGGCTGTTCGGCCCGTAGAGGGTGAGCAGGGTCAGGCCGGCCACCACCGTGGGGAGGGCGAAGGGCAGATCGATTACCGCGCTGACCAGCCGCTTCCCCGGGAACTCGTCGCGGACCAGCACCCAGGCGATGACCAGGCCGGCCACCGAATTGAACACGGCCACCAGCAGCGAGCAGATCAGGGTCAGCTTCAGGGCGGCGACCGCCTCGGGTTGGCTGACCGCACGCCAGAAGGACCCGAACCCGTTGGTGAATCCCTTGGACAACACAGCCGCGATGGGCAGCAGCACCAGCAAGCTGAGGTAGGTGACGATCAACGTCGGACCGGTGGCCCTGAGGGCCGGCCTCCCGGCCCGTCGGAGGGTATGACGGATCCCGCCGCCGGTGATCGATGGCCCGGGTGCCCCCGGACGAACGGCGACGTCAGCCACTGGCTGTTGAGACCCCCAGCCCTTGCTCGATCTTGGCCACGGTCCCGGTTCCCGGCGTGAAGAAGGCCGTGTTGACCTTCGTCCAACCGCCGAGGCTGGTGATGGTGAACAGCTTCTTGGGCGTGGGGAACTTGAACTGGGCGGCGACCGAGGGGAGCACCGGGCGGTATCCCTGCTGACCCCAGACCTTCTGCCCGGCCGGCGAGAGCAGGTAGGCCACGAAGGCCTTGGCCGAGCTCGGATTGGCTGCATTGGTGGTCACGGCGATGGGGTTCTGGATCAGGATCGTCTGGGGTGGCGTGACGATGGTGATCGGTTGGCCCTGGCGTTGTGCGTACAAGGCGTCGTCCTCGTAGGCGAGGAGTACGTCACCCTCGCCGGAATCGAAGGTCTGCAAGGCGTTGCTGGCACTGCTCGGCTGGGCCGCGGTGTGGGACAAGAGCTGGGTGAGGTAGGCGGTGGCCTGCTTCGCCGTCTTGCCCAAGGCGAGCTGGGCCCCGTAGGCGGCCATGAGATTCCACTTGGCACTGCCCGAGCTGAAGGGGTTGGGGGTGATGATCTTGACGTTGCTTTTCACCAGGTCGGCCCAAGTCTTGATGTTCTTCGGGTTGCCCTTTCGGACCACGAACGAGACGATCGAGTTGGTGACGATCCCCTTGGTCGGACCCTTGTCCCACGACGACGAGACCATCCCCGCCTTCACCAGCTTCGTCATGTCGGGAGCGAGAGAGAAGTTGACGACGTCGGCTGGGAGGCCAGAGGTCACGGCCGTGGACTGGGAGCCCGAGGCGCCGAAGGACTGCGAGAACGTCACCCCGGCGCCCGCCTTGGTGGCGTTGAAGTCCTTGATCAGGACCGTGTAGGCGGGCTTCGGCGTCGAATAGGCCACCAGGGAGACCGAGCCGCCGGCCGCCGAGGCGGTGCCGGGCAACACAACGGTGCCGAGCACCAGGGCCAGGGGAAGTAGGGCGCCTGCGGCCACCAGCCGCACGCTCTTAGGGGTACGTCGTTCGGTAGGTGTTTTCACGGGGACTATTCCTGACTTAAAAGATCGAGTTTGTCAAGTCACTAGGCTCCATAGGTCTACATGACAGCTGGTGGCGCCACTCGATGTGGGGACGCACGAAGGGTGACGGGGTGATCCGTGTGGGCCGGATTCGATCTGCGACGGTCGGTGCCGGACCGGCTCTGTACCGTGGTCAACAACCCATGGCCGACCCACTGGACTCAGCCGGTGTCGGCGATGCAGCCGATCAGCCGGCGGCCAGGCGGTCCGACAATCGCTGCTTGACTGCCGGCCATTCCTCGGCGAGGAGGGAGAAATGAGCCGAGTCTCGAACGGTCCCGTCGGCACCTGGCCGATCGGAGCGCAGAACGCCGTCGAAGGTGCATCCCAGCCGTTCAATGGCCCGGCGAGACCGGGTGTTGCGCCGGTCGGTGCAGAGCATGACGGCGTGAACTTCCCAGGTCTCGAAGGCGTGAGCCAGCAACAACAGCTTGGATTCGGTGTTGACCGGCGTTCGCTGGGCCGAAGCAGCCAGCCAGGTGCCCCCGATCTCGACCACGTCGGGTCGCCCATGCCGCTGGCGCCCTGCCCCGTGTTCGCCGCAGAGCGACCAGTCCCAGACCTCGACGCGGCTGAAGCGCGACGAGCCGACGACCTTGCCCGCATCGATCGACCACGTGGCGAAGGTCAGCTGTCGCCCTGCTTCCCTGGCCTCGACGGCGGCCTCGATGTAGCTGACGGTTGTGGGCCGGTCGTGGGGTACCCGGGTGAGCCCGTAGGAGGACCGGTCCTCGGTCGCCGCCGCCATCAGGGCGTCGACATGTTCGGGCCCGAGCGGGGACAGGCGGACGAAGCGGCCCTCCAGGGTGAGCGGATCCGTCACCAGTGGGTCGGTCACCCGAAGAGTCTGTCGTATCGAAGTGGCGTTAGGGCTCGTCCGGTGGCCGCGGGCCGGCCCGGGCCGGGGCGCTCTCGACGGGGACGTTCGCCGGTGGTACGTCGTCGGCGTTTTCCCATGGACGGGTCCTCACCAGCCAGACGGCGGCCGCGGCCAACAGCACCGTGCACAGGACCCATCCGAGCGCAGTGGTGCTCACGCCCACGTACTTGAGACCGGAGGCGAAGATCACGAACATGATGACCGGACGGATGTAGCGGTCCGGCGCCCGGGAAGACAGGAAGGAGCCGACCACCACCGCGGGGACGCTCCCGATGATCACCGAGGTGGTGACGGCGAACTCGACGTGGCCGAAGGCCAGAGCCCCGAGAGCCGCAGCCAGGGTCAACGGGACAGCCTGGGTCAGGTCGGTCCCCACCAGCTGGTTGGCACCCAGCATCGGATAGAGGAACAGGAGAAAGACGATCATCAGCGACCCCGACCCGACCGAGGTCATGCCGACGATCACCCCGCCGATCATGCCGATGGCAATGGTGGGCACGGGCCGCACCGTCAGGTCGTGCACGACCTCACGGCGGGTGTGGCCGGCGCGGCGATCCAGCCCGTAGCGCAGGACCATGGCGGCCGCCCCCACCAGCAGGGCGGCGCCGAGGGCGATCTGGATGTTGGTCTCGGCCGCGCTGGAGTCTCCGAGGAGGGAGAGCAGATAGGCACCGAGGAAGGCCATGGGGACCGAGCCGAGGACCATCCAGCCGACCAGGCGGAGGTTGACCGTCCCCTTGCCCAGGTGCACGGCAGCCCCGATCGGGCGCATGACCACGGCGGCCACCAGGTCGCTCGAGATGGCCGTCGAGGGCTTGACCCCGAACAGCAGGATCAGCATGGGCGTCATCAGGGCGCCCCCGCCTGCTCCGGTCATCCCGACGAGGAAGCCCACGACGGCGCTTCCGAGGACGATGTAGGGATTGATGTGCACGAGAAAAACCAGTAAACCTAGTGATTAAGGTGGCAAAAGGCCCGAAGTGGGCCTGAAAAACGTATCGCACTCCGGGGGCCCCGAACTCTGCCGACCGGGTTCGGCTCGGCGAGAGCGGGATTACTTCAGCAGCTTGGACAGCCGCCGGTCAGCCAGGGCCTTTCCCCCGGTCTGGCAGGTGGGGCAGTACTGCATGGACTTGGTGGCAAAGGACACCTGGCGGATGGTGTCGCCACAGGTGGGGCAGGCTTCGCCGTTCCGGCCGTGGACGGCCATGCCCTGCTTCTTGTCCCCCTTCAGCTCCGAGGCGCCCAGACCCTCGGCCCGCTGCAGCGCGTCGGTGAGCACCTCGACCAGGGCGGTATGGAGCCGGGCCACTTCGTCGGGGGCGAGGTTGGACGACTTCTTGTAGGGGGAGAGGCGGGCGGCGTGGAGTGCCTCGTCGGAGTAGGCATTGCCCACGCCGGCGATGAGCGACTGCGAGGTCAATACCGTCTTCAGCGTGGCCCCGTTTCCGGCCAGCAGCCCGGCCAGCGCGTCGACGTCGAACTCGGGCGTGAGGGGGTCCACACCCAGGGTGTCCACGTTCTCGATCCGGTTCGGGTCATCGACCACCCAGAGGGCCAAGCGCTTTTCCTTGCCCATCTCGGTGACATCGAACCCCCCACCTCCTTCGAACCCCATCCGCAGTTGCATCGGGCCCTTCCCCGGGCGCGGCCGAGTCGCTGGTAGCTGGTCGTACCACTTGACCCAACCGCCCCGCGACAGGTGGATCACCAACCACAGCCCGTCGATGTCGAAGCACAGGTACTTGCCCCGACGTTGGCACGACGATGCCGTCCTCCCGACCAGCGACTGGAGGGGAGGGTCGACCGTCTTGAGGGCGGAGAACGAGGCCAGCTCGCACCGTTCGACCTGCCGGCCGGCGATCCGTTCGTCCAAGAAGGCAGTGAGGGCGTGGACCTCAGGAAGCTCGGGCACGCCGCCAATTGTGCCCGCTCCGGGTCGTGTCCCGTCCACATCGCCCCCCCAGGTGCCAGACGGCGGGCTCGCGAGCCGCCCGCCCGTAGTATCTGATCCGACCCACCCGTCCCCCGAGGAGCTCCGTTGTTTCGTCCGGTCCCCACCGAAGCAGACTTCGCCACGCTCGAAGCCGAGGAGCTGGTTCGTTGGGGCGACCACCGCGTCTTCGAGCGGTCGATCGAGCTCAGGGCGGGGGCCGAGCCCTGGGTCTTCTACGAGGGGCCACCCACGGCCAACGGGCGTCCTGGCTTGCATCACGTCTGGGCCCGGGCCTTCAAGGACCTCTTTTGCCGGTACCGGACCATGCGCGGGTACGCCGTGCCCCGCAAGGCCGGATGGGACACGCACGGGTTGCCGGTCGAGGTCGAGGTGGAGAAACAGCTGGGAATCACGGACAAGCGTCAGATCGAGGAAGAGGTCGGTATCGCCGAGTTCGTCCGCCTGTGCCGAGAGTCGGTACGCAACTATGTGGGCGACTGGAAGCAGCTCACCGAGCGGATCGGCTACTGGATCGACATCGACGATGCCTACTGGACGTTCAGCCCGGACTACATCGAGTCGGTGTGGTGGCAGCTGAAGGATATCTGGAACCAGGGCCTTCTCTATGAGGACATCAAGGTGGTGCCCTACTGTCCCCGGTGCGGCACGGCGCTGAGCAGCCACGAGCTCGGCCAGCCCGATGTCTATCGTCCCGTGGTCGACGAGTCGGCCTTCGTCCGCTTCCCGCTGCTCGACGAGGGTGACGCCGCCGCCCGTGTGGCTGCCCGGTTGGGCCGCGACACAGTGGACGGGCTCTCGTTGGTGGCCTGGACGACCACGCCCTGGACCCTCCTCTCCAACACGGGAGCGGCGGTGGGTCCCGACCTCGCCTACAGCGTGGTCGAAGACATGATCGTGGCCTCGGATCTGGTGGAGTCGGTCTTCGGCGAGGATGCCCGGGCGAGCGCCACCATCGCCGGCGCCGACCTGGTCGGGCTGCGCTACCGGCGACCGTTCGACGACCTGGACGTCACCCCGGGGAGCGGCGACGGGTGGCGCGTGGTACCCGGGGACTTCGTCGAGGCCGACGAGGGAACCGGGATCGTCCATCTGGCCCCGGCCTTCGGTGAGGTCGACCGGCACGCCGGCCGGGAGCACGGACTGCCCACCCTCAATCCGGTGGGGCCGGACGGTCGCTTCACCGAGGCCGTCGCCTGGCTCGCCGGCCAGTCGGTGCGCGACACCAACACATTGGTCAACGACCGGCTCGACGCGGCCGGGCTGTTGGTGCGGCGCTCAGCGTACGAGCACTCGTACCCCCACTGCTGGCGGTGCGGCACCGCCCTCATCTACTGGGGCAAGCCCAGCTGGTACATCAAGACCTCGGAGCGGAAGGCCGAGCTGGTGGCCGAGAACCAGACCATCGGCTGGCACCCCGAGCACATCCGGGACGGCCGGATGGGGGAATGGCTGGCCAACAACGTCGACTGGGCCCTGTCACGCGACCGGTTCTGGGGAACGCCGCTCCCCGTCTGGCGGTGCGGGAACGGCCACGTCCACTGCGTGGGCTCCCTGACCGAGCTGTCCGAGCTGGCCGGGCGAGACGTGTCCGGCGTCGATCCGCACCGGCCGGCCATCGACGAGATCGTGTTCCCCTGCCCCACCTGTGCCGGCGAGGCCGGTGGGTCTCCCTCCGAGATGCGGCGGGTCGAGCCGGTCATCGATGCCTGGTTCGACTCGGGCTCCATGCCCGCGGCCCAGTGGGGATACCCGCTGGCCCCCGGTTCGAAGGACCGATTCGTCTATCCGGCCGACTTCATCTGCGAGGCCATCGACCAGACCCGTGGCTGGTTCTACTCGCTTCTGGCCGTGAACACGCTGGTGCAGGGCGAGGCTCCGTACCGCAACGTCTTGTGCCTCGGGCACATCGTGGACGCCGATGGCCGCAAGATGTCCAAGAGCGTGGGCAACGTCATCGACCCGTGGGAGATCATCGACACCCGCGGAGCCGATCCCCTCCGATGGTGGATGTTCTCCCAGGGCTCCCCGTGGACGCCCACGCGGGTGAGCCTCGAGATCATCGACGCGGCCATGCGGGACACGTTGCTGACCTTGTGGAACACCTGGTCCTTCTTCACCACGTACGCATCGCTCAACGACTTCGATCCCTCCGATCCGGCCATCCCGAAGCTGGCCGATCGCTCGGTGCTCGATCGGTGGCTGGCGTCGCGTATCGCCGGCACCGTGTCGGAGGTGACCGAAGCGCTCGACGGCTACGAGCCCTTCCCGGCGGCAACTGCCATTGCTCGCCTGGTCGACGACCTCTCCAACTGGTACGTCAGGCGCAGCCGTCGGCGGTTCTGGAGGACCGACCCTGGCGCCGATCCGGCCGACTCCCTGGCTGCCCAGGCCGCCTTGCACGAGGCGCTGGTCACGCTGTCACGCCTCCTCGCTCCGATGTGCCCGTTCCTGGCCGACCGGATGTGGCGGGACCTGACCGGTTCGGCCGAGGACCAATCGGTGCACCTGGTCGACTGGCCTGACGCCGACGCCGATGCGACCGACGTGAAGCTCGAGGAGGAGATGGGCCTGGCTCGCCGGTTGTCGTCGCTCGGGCGCGCGGCCCGAGCCGAAGCGGGCATCAAGGTGCGCCAGCCCTTGGCCCGAGCGCTCGTGTACCTGCCGCCGGGCAGCCCCGGCCTTCCCCGCGGCATCGTGGAGGACGAGCTCAACGTCGATGCGGTGGAAGCCACGTCGGAGCTGGGCGACGTCTTGACCTACGAGCTGGTGCCCAACTTCAAGCTGCTGGGCCCCCGCTTGGGCAAGCGGGTCCAACAGCTCAGGGCGGCCATGGGCGAGGTGGACGGCGCAGTCGCGGCCGCCGCGCTGGGCGAGGGACGGCCGGTGACCGTCCAACTACCCGACGGATCCGTCGAGCTCGGAGCCGACGAGGTGGAGCTCCGGGTCAAGGCCCAGCCCGGGTTCGCCGTCTCCCGGGACGGTGCCGAGGTGGTGGCCCTCGATCTCACCCTGGACACGGATCTGTGGAAGCGGGGTCTGGCCCGAGAGGTGGTCCGGCAGGTCCAGGACCTGCGCAAGGCCAGCGGGTTGGAGGTGTCCGACTGGATCCGCCTCCATCTGGTCGGGCTCGACGACCTGGGCCCGCTCCTCGAGCTCATCGGTCGCGAGGTCCTGGCCACGTCGGTCGAGCCCACTGCCCCTCCGGGTGCCACTGCCGGTGCGGGCACCGCGTTGGAGCTCGAGGCCGAGGACGGGTCGCCACTCGTCGCCCGGGCGTGGGTGATCAAGCCGTGACGGCGGCCCCGCCGCTTCGTGGGGTGGACGAGGACTACGTCTTGGCCATCGATCTGGGTACCGGGGGTCCCAAGGTGGCCCTGGTCTCTACCTCGGGGACGGTGGTGGCCCATGCCCACCACCCGGTGCCGTTGCACCTGCTTCCCGGAGGCGGGGCCGAACAGGACCCGGCTGACTGGTGGTCGGCCATCGTCATCGCTGCTCGTGCCGCCCTGGACGAGGGCGGCATTCCCGTCGAGCGCCTCATCGGGGTGGGATGCACGGCCCAGTGGTCGGGAACCGTTGCCGTCGGCGCCGACGCCGAGCCATTGATGCGGGCGGTGATCTGGCTGGACTCACGGGGGAACCGGGCCATCCGCAAGGCAGCCGGGGGACCGGTCACCGTCCTCGGCTATGGACCGGCCAAGCTGGCTCGCTGGTTGTGGCTGACCGGTGGGGCACCGGGGATGTCGGGCAAGGATCCTCTCGCCCACATCCTCTTCATCCGTGACCAGTACCCCGACGTCTACCGGGACACGGCGAC
>JAUTXB010000229.1 GCA_030838245.1 Acidimicrobiaceae bacterium | reverse complement strand
GTCAACGGCGGCGCGCCGACCACTGCTTGGACGTTGCACTTTCAGCTGCCGAGCAATCAGACCGTCACTAGCTCGTGGAGCGGCGGCCTCACCAAGGTCGGGAACACCTACACCGTGACCAACGCCTCGTGGAACGGCGCCCTGGCGACGGCCGGGACAGCAACCTTCGGGTTCCAGACCACCTACAGCGGGGCCTTTGTTGCCCCGAGCCAGTGCACTCTCAACGGGCAACCATGCTCCGGGGAGACGGGTGGCACGGGAGGCTCCGGCTCGACAGGTTCGGGCTCGGGCGGTTCGGGCTCCGGTGGTTCGGGTTCGACGCCCGCGCCGGTCACCGCCACGTTCGCGAAGACATCTGACTGGGGATCGGGCTTCGTGGGCTCCTACACAATCGTCAACAGCGGTGCTCCGATCACCTCGTGGACCCTCTCGTTTTCCCTTCCGCCCTCAGAGACGGTCACCAGCGCCTGGAGCGGGAACTTGGCCAGCAGCGGTACGAGCTACACGCTGACGAACGCCGATTGGAACGGATCCCTCGCCACTGGGGCAAGTGCGACGGTCGGGTTCCAGGGGACCAATAGCGGGACGTTCGTGCCCCCGACCACCTGCACCGTGAACGGCGGGTCGTGCTCCTCGTCGAGCTCCGGCACGGGTGGGACGGGCACGGGCGGCACGGGCACTGGGACGGGCACTGGTACTGGGTCGGGCGGTACCACGGGTGGTTCGGGACCAACGACCAACTCGGGGAACTTCACCTTTGCGCCCTATGTCGATGCGACTGTCGATACCCCACCGTTCGACCTGGTCAAGGCCATGCATGCGTCTGGCACCAAGAACTTCACCCTTGGTTTCGTCGTCTCCCAAGGCAACAGCTGTGAGGCGAGCTGGGGTAGCTTCTACCCGGTCAGCACCGACTACTACGCCTCAGGCATCGCCGCCCTCCGCCAGGCTGGAGGCGATGTCATCGTCTCCTTCGGGGGCCAAGCCAGCACGGAGCTGGCCGATACCTGCACGACGGTGGCGGCACTCCAAGCCCAGTACCAGTCGGTCATCGACACCTACCATCTGACCCACATCGACTTCGACATCGAGGGGGCTGACGAAGGGAACGCCGCGTCGCTGGCTCGGAGAGCAGCAGCTATCGCCGGATTGGAACGGGCCAACCCGACCCTGTCGGTGTCGCTGACCCTGCCGGTCCTTCCCACCGGGCTCGACTTCAACGGCCTCAACGTCCTCACCACGACCATCAATGCTGGAGCCCGCGTCGACCTGGTCAACGTGATGGCCATGGACTACGGCGGTGCGGCACCGAACCCGAGCGGTCAGATGGGCGCGTATGCCATTCAGGCAGCCAAGGCAACTGAGGCGCAGCTGGCCAAACTCCATCCGTCGGCCACTTCGGCACAGTTGTGGAAGATGGTCGGGGTGACGCCGATGCTCGGAGTCAATGACAACACCAATGAGATCTTCGGGCTCACCGATGCCCAGCAGCTCGAGACGTTCGCGTCACAAGTGGGGATGGGGCGACTCTCGATGTGGGCTTCGACCCGTGACATCTCCTGCCCTGGAGGCGCTCAAGGGTTCGCCAGCGACACGTGCAGTGGCATCACGCAGCAACCGTTCGCATTCTCCACGGTCTTCGCCGCCTTCAACGGGTAGCCGCCCAGGTCGTCGGTTCGGAACCGGATCGGTCGGGGTAATGGGTCGGTGACTACCGGCCCGTTGCCCCTCGCCGGTCTCTGCAGGCGGCCAGGCACACGCCCCACACGGATTGGCGCGACGAGGGTTGGTATCGCAAGGGAAGGTGCATCGAGACGTTGCTCCAAAGGTGCGTGCGTGCACCGTGGGCGGCCGTCCGTGGTCGACCTGGTCACGGCACAGGAGCCTGTTCACGGTACAGGGGGAGCGAAGAACCACATGCAGACACGACGAATCGGTCAATTTCTGGCTGCCGCCACCCTCGGCCTGATCGGGGTCGTGGCGGCCGGCGAGATCACCATGGGCCCAGTGGGGGCCGCAACGCCGTCGGCACCGGATGATCCGGCTCCCGCTGCCAATTACCCGGTCCCCTACACCTTCCTCGCCAACATCCTTGCTGCCCCCACTGGGCCGAACACACCTCCCCCCGGAGCCAACGACTGGACGTGCAGGCCGTCTGCCATCCACCCCGAGCCGGTTGTCCTCGTCCACGGCCTGATGGCGAACGAGACCGACAATTGGCAGACCATCTCGCCCCTGCTGGCCGACAACGGGTACTGCGTGTTCGCCTTGACCTACGGCACCAATCCCAGCTTTACCGCACCTCCACTTGATGAGCTCGGTGGCCTGATGCCGATGGAGCAGAGCGCAGCAGTGCTCGCCACGTTCGTGGACAAGGTGCTGGCCGCCACCGGTGCGACCAAAGTAGACCTGGTTGGTCACTCCGAAGGGGCGACCATGCCCGACTACTACCTCAAATTCCTTGGTGGGTCGGCTTACGTCGACGCCTTTGTGGGCCTGGCACCCGTCGTACACGGCACCGAGATCGCCGATCCGCTCATGATCCAAGAGGTCGCCAATGCTTTCGGCTTCGGCTCGGGCGAAGCGCAGCTGCTGGCTCCCGTCTGTGCTGCCTGCCAGGAGTTCGCCCCTCATTCAGCCTTCACCGAGAAACTCGACACGGGTGGCGTGGCCGTTCCCGGCGTGCGCTACACCCAGATCATGACCACCCACGATGAGCTGGTGGTCCCGTACACCAGCGGGGAGATCGCGGGAAGCAACAGCACCAACATCGTCGTCCAGCAGCAGTGCCCGCTCGATTTCGCCGATCACGTGTCCCTCGCCTCCGACCCGGTGGCAGCACAGGACGTGCTCAATGGGCTGGACCCGGCCCAGGCGCAACCGCCTCCCTGCACGCTCGTTGCACCCATCGTCGGCTAGGCCCGGGCCCGCCTGGCCAGGAGATCGGGGCGTTGCTGGGAAAACGCTGCAGGAGCTGCGACGGGTTCCCGGGTTTTGCCTGCTCCGCCCAGGGGTATTCCACCGGTGGGAAGGATCAGGACGCCCAGGCGGCCTGGCACTCCCAGGGACGAGGAGAGGACTCGCTATGACGACCACGCTCGGGCACACAACCGGCAGCGGTGGGTACGGCCTCCACCGCAGGGCATCCATCGGAGAGGCCGGGACCGCGGTGCGGTCGACCTCGATCAGCTTGGGCATGGTCGGCTTCATCGCCCTTGTGGTCTCGGCATGGGGCGGGATCGTGCCCTTCGTCGGCCCGACGTTCGGTTTCAGCGCCGATGCGGCCCCTTCGTGGCATTGGCAACTCAGTCATGTCGTGCTGGCATTGATCCCCGGTGCCCTCGGTTGCCTCGTGGGTCTCACCCTCCTAGCGCCCGCCAACGCCACAGTCACGCGCCGGCGCCTGAGCCTGAGCACTGCCGGCATCATCGGCATTGCCAGCGGGGCCTGGTTCGTGATCGGACCACTGGCCTGGCCGGTTTTGGTGAACACGCACTCCTACTTCGTCCTCGGCACCCCGCTACGGGTGCTCGAGTACCAGGTGGGTTACGCGCTCGGACCAGGACTGATCCTGGTCATGTGCAGCGCCTTCGCCGTCGGCTGGGCAGCTCGTCACAACCGGCCTCTCGAAGCGGTCGGAGCGGCACGCGACGTTCCCGGCATGGCCGAGCCCGGACCTGTCCTTGCCCCTGAGCCCACCATCACACCCCAGCCCATTGCACCCGAGCCCGCGGGTGTTGCTCAGCCCGCGGCTACCCAGCCCCAGCCCCAGCCTGCTCCGCCGCCCCAGCCCGCTGCCCAGCCCCAGCCCGCTGCTCAGCCCCAACCTGCTGCGCCGCCCACAGTTGCCCCCGGCGCCCCAGCGCAAAATCTGGCGACGGAGAACGAGGTCTTTGGGGACGCTCAGCCCCGAGTCGCTGGTGGCACGCCTGCACCCTCGGCTGCGGAGCCCGCACCCGGCACCGAGCCCCCGCTCCCGTAACCCGACCTCTTTCCGACTGACCTCGTTGCGGTCAGGGGCACGGTGATCTTGTATTCAGATGGTTATGATCTCTATCAACTGTTTGACAGATATACTCCATCTAGGCACAATTGACGTGGTCGAACACCACGCATGGCCGGAGCAGATGGAGGTCAGGGATGAAGAACAGGAACCACGCATCCAACACACTGGGGCGACTGGAGCTCTTTGAGGATTGCAGCCGGCGCGAGCTGGCCAAGGTCGATTCGTTGCTAACCATGGTGACCATCCCCGCTGGTCATGTCCTGATCCGGGAAGGCAGGATCGGTAACGAGTTCCTCATCATCGCCTCGGGCCAAGCCGAAGTCACCAAGTCCGGCAACTACGGCATCTCCAAAGTCGCCGAGTTGCACGACGGCGAATTCGTCGGCGAGATTGCCTTGCTTCAGGGCGTTCCCCGGACAGCAACGGTCACAGCCAAGACCGACCTGACCGCATACGTGAGCAACGCCGCTGAATTCCGGGAGATCTTGCGGAGCGCACCCGCCGCGGCCGAGCGCATTACCCGGGCCTCCAGCCTTCGTTCCGGTGAGCTGGCCGTCGCCGCCTAGCGCTCGCTGAGCACGATGATGTGGATGCGGCGGTCGTTGATCCGGCGGGCGTAGGCGTCATAGCCGCCGTACATCTGCCGGGCTCGAGCCCAGATCGCCGACCACTCCTCTCCTTCGGCCTCACGGGCTCGGGCGGGGACCATCGTGGCCCGATAGGCGAGTTCCATCATTGGCTGTGCCCGAAGGTTGTAATACCAACCGGGAGTGCCCGGTTGCCCAAACTGGGTTCCGATGACCGCCAGATCGTCCTCGACGGGCACGCCCAGCAACGAGGTCTCGCGCCGTTGCCCGGTGCGGGCTCCGGTGGTGATGATGGTAACGATGGGGATGCCGGCCAGAATCTCGGAGACCGAGAACCGACCCTCGGTGCGCCGGAGCAGGACCCCGTCCATACGGTGCAAGACCTTCGAGAACACCCACGCCCCCGGGGGCGAAGCCGACACGTGCCACATCGCCCGCTGGGCAGCATTGGGATCGGGGATTCGATAGTCGAGCGCCTGGACGAGACCCATCGTTGAGAATCTAGGCCACCGACCGGACCAGGCGAGAAGCGGTTGTAGCGGACGCCGCTACGCTCTCGACCGATGGCTCCCGGCGCGAAGGTACTGACCGTCTCGGACTCGACCTACCGCGGGGAACGTGACGACCGATCGGGTCCGGCACTGGTCGCCCTCTTGGAAGCGAACGGATTCGACGTGGGCGAATGCCGCGTGGTCCCCGATGGGGTCGAGGCGGTCGCGGCGGCGATCCGGCAACTGGCCGGGGGCTTCGCCGGCGTCATCGTCACAACGGGAGGAACCGGCTTTGGCCCGACCGACCAGA
>JAUTXB010000225.1 GCA_030838245.1 Acidimicrobiaceae bacterium | reverse complement strand
CGGTGGCCAACATCTCGACCAGCCCATCGTGGGCATGGCCATGGCCCCGGGCGGTACCGGGTATTGGGAGGTGGCGGCCGACGGCGGCATCTTCACCTACGGCCAGGCCACCTTCTTCGGCTCGATGGGCGGCCAGCATCTCAACCAGCCCATCGTCGGCATGGCCACCTATTGACGCGGGACGTCGAGCAGGGCGGTGAACGTCTGGGCCGTTCGCGACAAGGGACGGTCGTTGCGGTACGCCAATGCCACCGTTCGCTTCAGCCCTGGTTCGGCGAACGGCAGTGACACCAGGTTCGGTGCCGCGCCGGCAACGACCTCGGGAACGATGGCTGCGCCGAGCCCGGCGCCAACCAGCGCGAGCACGCCGTCCATCTCGCCTCCCTCGACCACCACGTTGACCTCGATCCCGGCTTGGCGACAGGCGGCGAGGGTGGCATCTCGGAGGTCGTAACCGGGCCGGAACATGACGAGGGGCAGATCGGCAAGGTCGGTCACCTGTACGTGATCGCGCCGAGCAAAGGGGTGCGCCGCGGTCACGATCAGCACGAGTTGGTCTTCGAACAGAGGCTGGGTGTCCACCAGCCCGTGAGAGACGGGGAGCACCACCAGGGCGAGGTCCACCTCACCGGCGGCGACCCTCGGCACTAGGTCCCCCGATCCCGCCTCGACGACGGCGAGGGCGACCTCGGGATGGCGCTGGTGGAAGCGGGCCAGCGCTTGGGGCAGGAGGCTGGTGGCCAAGCTCGGGGTCGCTCCAATCGTCAAGTGCCCGGTGGCCAGCCCGGTCAGCGCCCTGGCTTCGGCTGTGGTCGCGTCGACGTCGGCCAGAACTCGCCGCAGGAAAGGAAGGAGCGCTTCGCCGTCCCCGGTCACGTCCACGGTGCTCTGGCCGGGGCGCCGGTCGAAGAGCCGGACGGACAGCTCGTGTTCCAAGAGCCGGACCTGGCGGCTCAGGGACGGCTGGGCCAGGTGCAGGCGGGCTGCGGCTCGGGTGAAGCTGCGCTCTTCGGCCACGGCCAGGACATAGGCGAGCTGGTGCAGCTGCATGGTCGTACAGTAGTGCTTAATACTCTGGTGCTATCAATACCATGTCTAACATGTCTTTGACGTTGGACCCGGAGGCCCATACCGTCACGTAATGGACTTGTCGCCGCGCCCGACCTCGACCGCCGGCCGCGGGTCCGAGCCGCCATCCGGCCCCGGTCGGGCCACTGGCTCCGCCCTCCTCCCCGTGCTCGTGGGCCTGGGCATGGTGGCCACGGCCATCGGGAGCCTGGGAGCCCCGCTGCTGCCCACGATCATGGGCGACGACCATGTATCTCTGTCGAGCTCCCAGTGGGCGCTTACGATCTCATTGGTCTCCGGGGCGGTCGCCATTCCGGTGCTCGGCCGGCTCGGTGACGGGCGTCGTCGGCGTGAAGTCACTCTGGCCACCGCGGCCACGACCGGGCTGGGGTGTGTGCTCGCCGCACTGCCGGGCGGGTTCACCTGGTTGCTCGTGGGACGGGCGCTCCAAGGGGTGGGTCTGGCCCTGGTGCCGCTGGCCATGACCGTCGCTCGGGACGCGCTGCCCGAGGCTCGAGTGCGACCGGCAATCGCCCTGCTCGGTGTGACCACGGTCGTCGGCATTGGGATCGGCTACCCGCTGGCCGGCGTGATCGTCGAGTCCCTCGGTCTCGCTGCCGCTTTCTGGTTCGGGGCCATGGTCAGCGGCGCCGCCCTCGTGGCTGCGTGGGTGGTGTTGCCGGACAGCCCCTCTCGGGCCGGCCGTCGATTGGACATCCCCGGTGCATTGCTTCTGTGCGGATCGGTATCCGGTCTGCTCGTGGTCCTGGCTGAAGGCCAGAGCTGGGGCTGGACATCATCGGAGGTGCTGGGCATCGGGGTGGCGTCCCTCGTGCTCTTGACCGCTTGGGTGCTGGTCGAGCTGCGCAGCCCCGCCCCGCTCGTGGATGTCCGCCTGGTCCGCCGGCGCTCGCTCTTCTCGGCCAACTCGACCATGCTGCTGATCGGGTTCGGGATCTACCCGCTCCTCTCACTGGTTTCCCGGCTCGTCCAGACCCCGACCAGCGCCGGCTACGGCTTCGGGTCCTCGGTCATCGTGGCCGGTGCCATGCTCGTGCCCTTCTCCGTGGCCAGCTTCGCCGCCAACAGGGTTGCGCTCCCTCTCGTCCGCCGTACCTCCCCGGAGTTCGTGGTGGCCGCCAGCTGCGTCGTCCTCTTGGGCTCGATGGTCCTGTTTCTCCTGGCCCGCGACGCCCTGTGGGAGATCGTGGTGACCATGGCTCTTGCCGGGTTGGGGGTGGGCTGCGTCTTTGCCTCCAACCCGTTGCAGATCGTGCGGGGCGTGCCCCCCGAAGAGACCGGAAGCGCCATGGGCTTCTACGGGGTGGTCCGCTCGGTCAGCTTCTCGGCGGGAAGCGCGCTCAGCGCCACGGTGCTGGTGATCTATGTTCCGCGGGGGCGCTCGCTGCCCACCGATGGGGCCTATTCCGTTGCCGCCTGGATCAGCATCGGCGTTCTGCTCGCCGCCCTCGCCCTGGCCGGCGCCCTGGCCGTGTCGGAACGAACTGCACTCGCTTCTCAGCCCCGATAGCGTGTGATCCTCCGGCACCGAAACCGAAAGTGACCCCAATGGCCGAACAGATACCACTGGTCGACTACCTGGTGCTGGGTGACGATCCCCACCTGGTGGCCCATGAGTGCAGGGCCTGTGGCGCGCGGTACTTCGATCGCCGCAACGCCTGCGCGGCGTGCTCGGCTACCGACTTCACCACCGTCGACGTCGATCCACGGGGGACCCTGCGGGCGTTCACCATTGTCTCGTTCGCCGCACCGGGGATCCCCGTGCCCTACGTGGCCGGCGTGGTCGACTCTGGGGGGACGAGCGTCCGAGCCAACATCATCAATGTGGATCCGGACCCCGAGCACGTCAAGCTGGGGATGAAGGTCAAGCTGGCCACCTACACGATCGGCACCGACGACGACGGCACCGAGGCCATCGGCTTCGGTTTCGAGCCGTCCTGACGGCAAAGGAACGCAGATGAGTGAAGACATCTGGATCCTGGGGATCCACATGACGAAGTTCGGCAAGCACCCCGACAAGGACGTCGTGGACCTGGCGGCCGAGGCAGCCGTGGGCGCGCTCACCGACGGGGGCGTCACGATGGGCCAGATGGGAGTGCTGGCCGCTGGCAACCTCATGGGTGCGGCAGGAGGAGTCGGCCAGCAACTCCAAAAGCAGATCGGGCAGACGGGCATCCCCGTCTACAACGTGGCTAACGCCTGCGCCACCGGTGCCACCGCCCTGCGCACGGCGATCATGGCCGTCAAAGCGGGCGAGGTCGACTACGGCTTGGCCGTCGGGGTCGAGAAGCTCGCCGGCGCGGGCCTCCTGGCCGGTGGGAGCAAGAAGCCCGACGCCACCACATGGACGCCGAGCGGACGGTACGGAGCGGTCGCCAGCATCGACGGGCGGGTCGGGACCGAGACGATGCCCGGGGTGTTCGCCCAGATCGGCATGGAGTACCTCTTCGAGCACGAGTACGGCGGCACGGCCTTTGAGCTGTTCGCCCGGATCAGCGAGAAGAACCATGCCCATTCCACGCTCAACCCGTTGGCGGCCTACTCGAAGAAGATGTCGCTCGAGCAGATCATGGGCGACATCATGATCGCCTATCCCAATACCCGCCCCATGTGCTCGGCCAACTGTGACGGCGCCGCCGCCGCCGTCGTGGTCGGTGACTCGACCTTGAAAAAGCTGTCGAAGGAGCAACAGCGTCGGGCCGTGAAGGTGGCGGCGTCGGTCCTCACCACCGACCCGTGGGAAGAAGCGTGCCAGGTGCTGCCCAACGTGAACACCCTGACCAGGAACGCCGCCCAGCAGGCCTACGAGCAGGCCGGCGTGGGACCCGAGGACCTCGACCTCGTCGAGCTGCACGACTGCTTCGCCACCGCCGAACTAGTGCACTACGACAACCTGATGCTCTGCCCGCAAGGGGGCGCCGTCGACTTCTTCGAGTCGGGCGCCACCTACCGAGACGGTGCCACCCCGGTGAACGTGTCCGGCGGTCTCGAGTCCAAGGGCCATCCCATCGCCGCCACCGGCATTGCCAATATCTGGGAGGTCTGCCATCACCTGCGAGGCGAGGCCGGTGACCGTCAGATCCCCGGGGCCACGGTAGGGCTGGCCCAGGTCATCGGGCTCGGATCAGCCTGCGGGGTGCACATCCTCGAACGAGCGGCCGCCTAGCCAACCCAGGACGTCAACCGTCACCGCTCATCTGTGCGGTGACCTTGGCCAGGTCGAAGTAGTCGCGCCAGTTCGTGATCCGGCCGTCTGCCACCTCGAACACGCCCATCACCTCGATGGGGGCGTCCGCATCTCCGATGGTGAACACGTCCGTTCGCTCGGTGAGAACGGCGTCGCCGTCGGCGGCGAGATGAAGGATGTCGAAGCGCATGGCCGTGCACATGCCCATGAACATGGCCAGGGCCTCGATGGTGGCGTCCAGGCCCACCGCCGGTTCCATGGGGATGTTGTGGTACACGACGTCTTCGGCAAAGAACGGTCGGAGCGCTTGGGCGTCCATCCCGGTGACCGCATCGCAGAAGCGACGCACCACCTGCTCGGGGCTGTCGATGGCTGTTCCCATGGTTGCTCTCCTGGACTCGACCGGTGGCGGCGGGACTGGTGTCACCGCCAACCAGACAATAGATCGCGCCACGTTGAACCGTATGCTTCGCCCATGCAGATCGGCACCGAGCAGGCACGGGTGGTGGGCAGCTTGATCGAGAAGCGGTTGACCACCCCCCAGCAGTATCCCCTGACCCTGAACGCATTGGTCCTGGCCTGCAATCAGACGTCGAATCGGGAGCCGGTGGTGAACTACGACGAATCGGTGGTCGAGGCGGCCCTCTCGCAGCTGAAGGATCAACGCCTGGTCCGGTTCGTGCTCCCCTCCCACGGACGATCGGTGGTGCGCTACCGCCAGGTGCTCGATGAGGTGCTCGGCGTGGACGATCGACAGCTCGCCCTGTTGGCCGTGCTGTTGCTCCGCGGCCCCCAGACGGTGGGAGAGCTGCGAACCCGCACCGAGCGGATGGCCGACTTCGAGGACCCGGGCTCGGTGGAGCACGACCTGGAGCTGATGGCCGACCTCAGTGACGGTCTGGTCGAGCGGTTGGATCGCCGTCCGGGGCAAAAGGAAGAGCGTTGGGCGCAATTGCTGGCTCCGGGTCTCGGCTCGGCGACAGGCGAGACGAACAACCCCGTTTCTGACACCGTGACCGCACCGTCGGGAGATGCGGGGAGCCCTCTTGGTGGTTCCGGCGCTCCGGCCACAACCCCGGCTGGACGCGTCGCTGACCTTGAGGACGAGGTCGGCGCCCTGCGGTCCGAGGTCGAGGCACTCCGTTCGGAGCTCGCCCAGCTGAGGTCGAGCCTCGGCGGCTAGTCCCCGGGGGTAGGCCCGGGCTGGGCGCAGTTGATGCAGGTCCGCGCCGCAGGCCTGGCCGCCAATCGCTCCGGTGCGATCGGTGAGCCGCACCGCTCGCACACGGTGTACGTGCCTTGGCCCAGCCGGGCCACGGCCAAGTCCAGGTCGCCCAGATA
>JAUTXB010000223.1 GCA_030838245.1 Acidimicrobiaceae bacterium | reverse complement strand
CTCTTGTCACGGCCCTCGCTGAGGGCACGCAGGATATCCGCGTAAGTGATCCGGTGTGTCTTGCCACGGCCCAGAATGATCGGGGCTCCGTGCCAGTCCAGCAACTCGTTGACCAGAATGCGCACAGTCTCATCACGACAGATCCGACAGCGTGGCTCCCTAGGCCACACGTCCTCCAGCTCAACCCTGGTCTTCCTGCCCATCAAGTGACCTCAGTCCTGCAGTCTCCTGCGATGAAAACTAAAGAGCCACCGCCTTCTCGGGTGTCTCCGCCGGCGAGGTGCCGGGTGAGGGCTTTGCTGATGCTGATGCACCGGAGCAGGGGCGGCGGGCGTCCTTGTGCGAAGGGGCACAAGGCTGGGGTAGGTCGCCTCGTGCACCCTCTCTCGTACAACTGATGAATTGATGAAATGAGGAATAGATAGATAGATATAGTATTTTGAATACACGCACGTAGGGGGGTGTGTTTTTCATCAGGTTTCACCGTTTCATCAATTCATCAGTTACGCGAGAGGACTTCGCGCTAACTGATGAATTGGCGAAGACGCCACGATCCGTCTTGACGATGTACCCGCGCTTGCATGCTCGTTCGAGCGTGTTACTGGCGACCTTCTGGCTGTTTGCTAGTCCAGCGTTGTAAACGTCAGCGGCTGTGGTGGTCTCTGTCCGTCCGTTCACGAAGTCGATCACCCGCTGCATTTCTGGGGACGGACGCTTCTTGCCTCTGCCGGCGTCGAGGATCTCGCCCACGCTAATGTCGGACTCGTCCCCCAGCTTGAACACCGACATCCAACCCTTGCGCCCGGTGTCGGCGGTGAACATCGTCTCCTCTATCTCGTAGGTCAGCGACAGGTCTTCGGGACCGCACGAGTTCTTGAACTGGGACATGACCCGTTCCGTGTTGTGCTCGGGGTCCTTGGCGAAACCGAAGACACAACGGGCCACCTCACCGAAAGCGCTGGATCCGTTGACCGACCCGACCACGTCCCCGGTCGTGCCCTTGACGAGGTGGACGACGCCGATGACGATTCCGTTGATGCGCTGGGCGATCCTCACCCACGGCGCGAGAGCCTCGCGCAGCTCGTTATTGCGGTAGATGTCGACCTTGCGGTTGATCGTGGACATGATGGGGTCGACGATCACGACCGTCACACCCTCGTCCAGCAGCAGCCTAGCCAGCTTGTGCTCGTCGGCATCGGAGGACAGGCTGACGGCCTCGCCCTTGATCTCGACCTTGGGGAAGACGATGTTGTCCATGTTCGCCCCGATGACCTGCAGCCCAGGCTTGACGACATACTCCCGGGACTCCTCGCTGCTGATGTAGGCGACCTTCTGCGGCCTGCCCTTCCAGCAGCCTTCGAGGGTGCCCGTACTGAACTGGGCAGCGAACCAGATGGCGGCGAGCTTTTCTTTCTTCGCCGACTCGAATGGCTCCCCATCTATGTCCGAATGCACATTGAGCCGGGAAGCCGCCTGGCCCTTGGCTCTCTTGCTTCCGTCTCCGCCGCCCTCGATCTGTTCCAGGACCATCGGGTTCGGGCACACCCATACGTCGGCCTTCTGGGACTCGTCCAGCAGACGATCGATGGCATCGTCGGCCTCATCGGGCCAGCGAACAGCTGCGGGTACGAATTTCTTGTGTCCGTACTTGCCGTCGGCATTGAAGAACGGCTCGTATCCCACACCGATGTGCAACGCTCCTGGCATGTCGCCATAGCAGGTGTCGAGGTAGCGCCGGAATTCGGCCTTCCTGTCGACCTCGCCCTCGATACCCCCCTCGGGTATCATGGAGTCACCAGGTTGGTTGCCGGTACTGTTGGTGGTCTGGGGTTCGCCCCCAGGCCATCATCTTTTTTCATTGGATCTCCGCCTCGGCCTTCACCCCGACCGACTTCGCTTCTTGCTCCGCAATCCATGCCTCGATGACGCTGCGCCTCCAGTACCGACGCCTACCGACCCGGTAGTACGGCGGGAAGCTTCCCTTCGCCTCAGCCCGCACCTGGCTGGAACGGGACCACCCGTACTCGCGTGCCAGGTCATCGGGGGACAAGGCATCGTCCCGAGATGTGGTGTCTACGGACATGATTCACCTCCATCGCTCTGTGCTGAACGGGATCTTCCCCGCTTCATCTCTTCTGATCGCTAGCGCGCGCATCACAGTGCGCGGCGGAAAGATGGCTGGATCTTGACGGTCGACGTGATCTAGCCAGACATGAGAGAGCCCGGGCTGATATCACCCGGGCTACTGCTCAATCAGCGATCAGGCCACTAGCCCCGCCTACCAGCACACCACTCACGCGCATCGGCATAGCTCGCGTCGAGGAATCCCCTGGCCTCCGGGCTCGGTTCGGGAAAGTCGTCAGCCCAGTGGGCCTTCTCGAACGCAGCCAAATAGGCGTTGGCCGCGTCGATGTGCTTCTGGACCTCCGGGCTCGGCTTGGGCTCGGGCTTGCCAGCAAGGCGGGCTTCTGCTGCCGCCGAAAAATAGGCGTTGGACTCCTTAGCCGCCAGCAGGCGGACGAACTTATCCTCCGACGCGTCGAGGAATTCCTGGACCGCCGGACTTGCCTCAGGAAGGGGCTCGCCAGTACGGCGGGCTTCTTCTACTGCATCCAGATACAGGCTTACCTCGTCATCGATGGGGTCAGAGTTGTCATTCATAATTCGTGCTTTCCTTATCTTCCCCACGGTCATTCGCCGTGGTGGTCTGTGTTGGGGTGTGCAAGCCGTGATCGACGCTCACGCCGCACCACCATGGCGGTTGGCCAGCAGGTGGCGCCGGAGAGCCACCGGATCGTCGGTACCGGTCACGTAGTCGTTGACCAGTCCCAGGTCTTCGATCAGGTCACGAGCCAGCTGGTCGACGTGAGGCCCAATGGTCATCACGCCGCGTCACCTCCCGCCGATGCCTCGCTCAGCCGATCCATGTAAGCGTCAAGCGATTCCGACGTGATGAATCCACGGCGTCCGATGTTGACCTTGACGATCTCGCGGCGCTTGATCAGCTCGTACACCGTGGTGTGGCCGATGCCCCCGAGGACATGCCGCGCCTCCGGAATCGGAACCAGGCGCTTGGTTGCGGTGTCCATGCCTGCACCTCTGCTTTCTGTGCGTGTCCGCCGGTGTCCTGGCGGTTATTGCTAGAGTGCAGATGTTGGTGCGTAGTTGCAACGTTCCCGGTGCGTACTTTTTGGGAGGTTTCGAGCATGGCCGCTGAAAGCAGGATCGGACCGATCCAGCTCCGGTTCCGATACCAGGGGCACTGGTGCGTGATGAGTACGTCGGGCGACAGGGAGACGCTCAAGCGCATCTCCGATGACGCCGAGGTGATCGAGGGCGTTGAGGTGCCGACGTGGATCGAACTCAACACCTCCGGCGGTGCCGACCCGGACATGCGCGTGCGGGTCGAGCTTCGCGACGGTTCCCCTCACGTCGTCGAACTGGCCTGGTCGTCAGGACCGCATCAGAGCGAGATTCGTCAGAAGCACCTGCGCCAGACCGACCTGGGCAAACTGGCGATTGACCTCTACGTGAGCGTCATCGCCAAGGGCCACAAGGTGCCGGACGTCGAACGAATCCGAGAGTCCAAGCGGATCGCGCAGAAGTTTGTGGAGCGTCAGCGGCTCCCGCGTGAGCGTCGCGCCATGACTCAGGACTTCCTGCGCAAGGTCGCCGAGGTATACCGGGAGAACATCGACCGTGCGCCGACCAAGGCGGTCGCGGAGATGTTCAACGTCAAGGGCCGGATGGCCTCCAAGTACGTCGATAAGGCACGGCAAGCGGGATACCTGCCGCCGACCACTCGCGGTCAGAAGAAGGCATAGGAGGGGAACCATGGCCAACGCCAACGGTGAGGGCAGCATTTACAAGCGCATGCGCGACGGTCGGCACGTCGGCTATGTCGGCGCGATCAGCTACCTCGACGAGTTGGGCCAGCGGCAGCGGCACGCGGTGTACGGCAAGACCCGCGCCGAGGTGCGCGACAAGATGAAGCAGGTTCGCGAACGGCTCGACAACGGCGCGGCGGTCAAGGACTCCCGGCGCACCGTGGCCGACTGGCTGGCGCACTGGCGGGCCACCACCCTGGCCGCCTCGGACCGCAAGGAGTCCACGCGCGAGCTGTATGCCAACCTCAGCCGTCGCCACCTGGAGACAGGGCCGTTTGGCGCGATCACGCTCGACAAGTTCAAGCCATCCGACGTCGAGGCTCTGGTGTTGGCCATGCGCGCGAAGACCAAGCCCGCCAAGGCCGTCGGTGCCGCGCCGGTGCGGGCACTCTCCGACGCGACCATTCGCCAGGTGTACACGGTCCTGCGGGCTGGACTCGACGGTGCGGTGCGCGACGGGCTGCTGGCCAAGAATCCGGCCGCCGCGATAAAGCGTCCCGGCATCGCCCGCAGGGAGGCCCGCCACGTCAGTGCGGTCGACGTGACCAAGCTCCTGCTGTGCGCCGAGGGTCTGCGGTACCGCAATGTGCTGACGCTCATCGCGGGCACAGGCATGCGGCGGGGCGAGACCCTAGCCCTGCACTGGTCCGACGTCGATCTCGACGCCGGAGTGCTGGTGGTGCGCGGCACCCTCGGCAGGGTGGGCGGCAGGCTGGTCATCTCCGAGCCGAAGACCGAGCGGTCCCGGCGCTCGGTGCCGATCGCTCCCCCGGCGGCGGCCATGCTGCGGGCGCACCGTGTCGGCCAGCAGGCCGAGCGGGCGGCGGCGGGCGACCAGTGGCAGGACCACGATCTGGTGTTCGCCACCGAGTTCGGGACGCCGGTCGACCCACACAACATCCTGCGGACCATCCAGATCGCGGCGAAGAATGCGGGCATGGCCGCCGTCGGCGTGCACACCCTGAGGCACAGCGCGGCGGTGGCCTGGCTGGAGTCGGGCGTGCACATCAAGGCCGTGGCCGACTTGTTGGAACATAGCTCGGTCGCCATCACCGGCGACGTCTACGGGCACACCTCGGACAGCACGGCGCGGGCGGCTGTCGACGGCCTGGCCCACCAGCTCGGTCTGCTGGACATCTGAGACCGCGTTGCTATCCAGGCGGGATTCGGCGCGAAAGAGGCGGCTCCGGATCTGTCCGAAACCGCCTCTGACCTGCTGAAAATCGGTCGGGCTGACAGGATTTGAACCTGCGACCACTTGACCCCCAGTCAAGTGCGCTACCAAACTGCGCCACAGCCCGCGGTGCTGCCGGGATCGCCGGCAGCAGATCGAAAT
>JAUTXB010000214.1 GCA_030838245.1 Acidimicrobiaceae bacterium | reverse complement strand
CTGCGGGCGTCGGTGAGCAGCATCAAGGCCAACAGCCCGGCCACCTCGCCGTTGTCGGGCAGCACGGCGTGCACCACCCGGGTCAGGCGGATCGCCTCACTCGACAGCTCGCTCCGGTGCAGATGGTTGCCGACGCTGCTGGTGTAGCCCTCATTGAAGATCAGGTACAGCACGTGCAACACCGAGGGCAACCGTTGTGTCCGCTCATCCCCTTCGGGCATTCGAAACGGGACGTTCGAGGCTTTGATGCTCTGCTTGGCTCGGCTGATCCGCTGGGCCATCGTCGCTTCGGGCACCAGGAAGGCGTTGGCGATCTCGGCTGTGGTCAGCCCCCCGGCTGCCCGCAGGGTCAGGGCGATGGCCGAGGCCGGTGTCAACGAAGGATGGCAGCACATGAACAGCAGGATCAGCGTGTCGTCGCCGCCGGCGACGTCAGCGCCGGGCCGGTCCTGTGCCGCGGCCAGGCCCTCCCGGCGATGGCGAGCCAGCTCGCTGCGGATGTGATCGGCCATCTTCCGTGACGCCGTCTGGATGAGCCAGCCGCGCGGGTGATCCGGGATCCCTTCTCGCGGCCAGTGCACGGTGGCAGCGAGCATGGCCTCCTGTACGGCGTCCTCGGCCGCGTCAAAGTCCCCGAACCGACGGATGAGCACGCCGAGAACCTGCGGCGCTAGCACGCGCAGCAGGTCCTCGACACCCGGACAGGGAGTCACACGTCGGCGCTGGGGGCGCCCATCACCTGTCGCACCCAGATGGGTTGCTGGATGGGTACGCCGTTGTGGCCCGGGGCAGCCGAGGCCTGCGCAGCGATCTCGATGGCTCGCTCCTCGGAATCGACGTCGACCATCCGGTAGCCGGCGAGGAACTCCTTGCCCTCGGGGAAGGGCCCGTCGGTCACCACTGGTGCGGCGCCGTCGGAGGTCACGAACGAGGCCAGCTCGGGACCGGCCAATCCGAGGGCGTCCACCAGCTCGCCCTTGTCGGTGAGCTCTTTGTTCATCGCATGCTGAAAGGCGATGTGGGCGGTGACGTCCTCAGGCGACCACTCGTTCATGGGCACCGTGCATCCGGCGCCACCTTCGTAGTTCTGCAGCAACAAGAACTTGGGCATGGTTGGCTCCTCGCCATTCGTTGCGCCCATCTTGGCGCACTCATGGGTAGGACGGTCCTGCCGACCCGTTCTCGACATCCCGGGGACAATTGCGTTCGGCCAGGGATCGGGCGCTCGGACAGTGTGGGCCGACCCACTACGCGGCCCGGTCGCCACTTTCATATATTGAACACCGTCATATATTAAACCGCGATTGGTATCCGAAGCCCCCAGGAATCGAGCGCCCCGTGACCCCGCCCACTGCCTCCGGTTCGAACCAAGCCGGATCGAAGACCATCTCTCGGCCCGGCTACTTCGACGGCGCGTCAGTGGGGCCATGACCGCCGCCGATGCCGTCCTTGGTCGCGGTTGACACCGGGGCATCAGCGACCAACCGCTGACGGTCAGTCCGACACCTGATCTACCTGGCCATACGGCAGGATTGACGCCCAGCGCGTCTGTGGCCAAACTGTCGCCAGATGAGCCGAGGCCGTCTGGCCGAGGCGGAGGACATGGGGGTCGCTGTGGACGCATTGTCGGATGACGTGACGCCGGCTCAGGCCTTCAGCCTGGCTGATCGGGTAGCGGTTCTGACCGGAGCGGCCAGCGGCATCGGTAAGGCCACGGCCTTGGTGTTCGCCGGGGCTGGGGCCACGGTGGTGCTCGGCGACATCGACGGACCCGGCGTCGAGGCGACGGCCAAGGAGATCGCCGGCCGCGGCGGGACGGCCGTCGCGGTGGAAATGGACGTCGCCCGGCGTGCCGACGTCGACGGCCTGGTCGATCGTGCCGTTGCCGACTACGGCCGGATCGACGTGATGGGCAACATCGCCGGGGTCCGGAGCGACGGGCCGGTGGTGGACGTCACCGATGAGGAATTCGAGCGAGTCTTCGACATCAACCTGCGAGGTGTGTTCTACGGCAGCCAGGCTGCCATGCGAGCCATGATCCCGCAGGGCTCCGGGCACATCGTGAACATCTCGTCGGGAGCGATCGACAGCCCGGCCCCGACCATGGCCACCTACGCGATGACCAAGGCGGCTGTGGCTCAGCTGACCAAGGCCTTGGCCGCCGAAGGAGCGGCCCACGGAATCCGGGCCAATGCGCTCGCTCCCGGGGTTATCCTCTCCAACTTCTCGCGCGCCCACTTCGTCGACGACTCCGGTGAGGTCGATGCCGTCCGGTACCAGGCCTACGTGGACTGGGCGTCGAACATGGCTCCCCTCGCCCGAGTGGGGATGCCCACCGACATCGCCTTTGCCATCCTGTATCTGGTATCCGACGCGGCGAGCTTTGTCACCGGCCAAATCCTTCGGCCGAACGGCGGCGCGGGAATGCCGTGGTGAAGGTGGGGGTGTCCGAGCGAGCAGGGATGGACGAGGAGGAGCAGGGCTGTGTCTGATTTCAACCTGGAGATCATCAACGAATTCCGCGCCAATGAGGGACGGGTGGGGGGACCCTTCGAGGGCGCCCCGATACTTCTTCTGCACCACATCGGGGCCAAGTCCGGTACCGAGCGGGTCAACCCGGTGGTCTACCAGCCGTTGGACAACGGCTACGCCATCTTCGCCTCCAAGGCCGGTGCCGACACCAACCCCGACTGGTACCACAACCTGCTGGCCAACCCACAGGTCACCATCGAGGTGGGTTCGGCCTCCGTCCGGGTGACCAGCCGGGTTGCCGACGCGGACGAGCGCGAGCCGATCTGGTCTGCGCAAAAGGCTGCCGCGCCGGGATTCGCCGAGTACGAGGGCAAGACAACGCGTCAGATCCCTGTGGTCATCCTCGAGCCCGACGCATAGACGGCGCGCCTTCCGGCCCGCACCTCCGCAACCGGGCGCTTCCCCAGCAACCTCGGTTCCGCGCGCTCCGCGTCACGACATTGTCTCTGCGCGACTGACCGGTCGCGGTCGGGCGACGTCTTTCGGAATAGTGCGTCGCACATGATTAGACCGGAGCGGCGTGGGTATTGACGTCCGATGCCGAACACTTCCATGGGCAATTCGACCGGGACGCGTGACGAAACGGACGAATTCTCGACAAATTCACATGAGACGTCGGGGGCCCGGCTTCGCGGTCTGGTCGAACGAGCACGGGCTGGTGACGAGCACGCATGGGAGATGCTCTTCCGCCGCTCCTATCCGAAGCTGTTGGCCTACGCCGGCCGCCGATTGCCTACCGACGTGCAGGCGAAGGATGCCGTGGGAGAGACGATGACCCGAGCGGTTGCACACATCGGTCGGTTGCGCTACGACGGCGGCGGCTTCGACGCCTGGATGTACGGCATCATCCGTCACGTGGTGGTGGACGCACAGCGGGCCATGGCCAAAGAAGGCCCCGGAATGGTGCCCGACGCGGCCGACTGGCGAGCAGAGCCGGGAGACCACACCGTCGAGCGGGAGGACGCGGCCGAGGTACGAGCGGCCTTCGCTCGGTTGAGCGATGCAGACCAAGAGCTCCTCGAGCTCCGGGTCGTGGCCGAGCTCTCGGCCGAGGAGGTCGGATCGGTTTTGGGCCGACGCCCCGGGGCGGTTCGGATGGCACAGAGCCGCGCCCTCCTGCGTCTGCGAGCGCTCCTGGGAGAAGAACGAGAGGGAAGGGCCAGTGCCTGACGACGATCGTATGCTCGAGCGCCTGGGTAGGGCATTGGCCCCTCCTCCGGCCCAGCCCGACGAAGGCGAGGTCAGGACGGTGCACCACCTGGTCGCCCGCTTCCGAGCGCGCCTGGCCCGTGCGGACGAGCAGGTGGACTCCTGGGTCCACTCATCGGATCGGAGCGTGACGGACCTGCCACCGGCCGTGCTGCGGACGCCCGTCGCCGCCGCGGCCGACGCCGGCACCGACCTGCCCGGAGGGTCTTGGGCGGGCGATCTGCGCCTGTTGGCCTAGAAACCGAGCCTTCGCGTCGATCGCTCGCCCCGTTCCGGCGGGGCCTTCGTAAGGCCGCGTCGTAGGGGCTGGTCGCCGACCAACTTTGCCCAGATCCGTGACAGAAGTCGCCGTCGTCCGACATACGGGGCGAGATGAGTTGAGAGCAGAGAGCAACTGTCCCACCGGGTTGGAACGTTCGACGCTCGCCTTGACCCAAACCTCCGACAAGCACCCCTAAGGGAGCCATGCCTGCCGATCACACCCATGTTCTCGGAGCGAGATACGCGCTGACGAGCGAGCTTGCCCGCGACTCGTCGTTCGCGGTGTACGACGCCGAGGACCACCGGTCGGGAAGTCCGACCGGCATCGCCGTGTCGCTCCACCCGGACGGCAGAGCAGCGCGCCGACGGCGGTCGCTCGGGCCGCGCCTGGTGCGTGCCGACCACCCCCGGCTCATCTCGGCCTACGACAGCGGTGCCTACCACTCTCGTTCCTTCGTCGCCTTCCACCGGCCAGGCCGCGATCTGGCCACCGAATTGGCCGTGGCCCCGTACCCGGCGGGCCGGGTGGCGCAGATCGGGGCTGAGCTCGCCTCAGCTCTCGACGCGCTCCATCGAACCGGCATCAAGCTCGGAGCGCTTCATCCCGGTCACGCGGGTATCGATGCTGACGGCTCGGCCCGTCTGTCCCCTTGGCCCCTGGCCCCGCCGCCGGCTGGTTGGGGAGGTGCAGCGGCGTGGTCCTCGCCCGAGGCGCTTTCGGGCGCGGCGCCGTCGGCAGCCGGCGACATCTGGTCACTGGGTGCCGTGTTGCTGAGTGCCCTGGCGGGTGCCGGTCCCGGTGAACTGTCGGCTGCAGCCGCCGAATCGCTCGCTGATCGCCTGCGTAAAGGCGCCGACCCGGTTCTCATCGACGCGGTAGGACGAAGCATGGAGGCCGACCCGTCCCGGCGGTTCGCATCGGCCGGCGAGATGACAGCCGCGTTGGAGCGGGGCCGCGGTGTCGCCGTCGGCCGAGAGCGAACGGTGGCCGACGCTCCCGTCCGAGGGTGGCGGGCAGCACCCCTGGTTACCTCTCGGGCCACCGCGTTTGCGTCGGGAGCGATTACCGTCGTCGTCTCGGCGACCGTGGCCGGTCTCGGACTGAACTCCCTCGGTGGAGGCAGCGTGGCCCTCTCGTGTGCGGCCGGGCACCAGGCAGCGGGGTCGTGCGCGGTCGGATCCCCCGGTCCCACGCCGGACGCCAACGGAAACGGGTTGAGCCGCACCACAGCCAGCGGGTCATCGATCGTGGCACCCCCGGCGCCAGTCGGCGCGCCTGTCGCGGCCACGACGGGATCGGCGGCGGTGGCCTCGCTCGCATCGGCGACGACCCCGGGTGGGACCGCTGCCGTCGAGCCACCGATGTCGCCGGTAACGCCGGGCCCGGTGCCCACGACGACCACGCCGCCGGCAGTCCCGGCGCCGCCGGCGCCGCCGGCTCCGCTCAGCAGCCTTCCTGATCCGCCGCCTCCTTCGAGGAATCCCTCGCCGACCGGTGCGACGGGTGACCGTTCGCCGGGCAACGGCAACGGTTCGCCCGATGGCCCGGGCACAGGTCCCAGCTCAGCGTCAACGACGTCTGGGATACCAGCCGGGCCCATGGGTACCTCGTGGCAGTCTCCGGGCTCCACCGGGGCCGCGTACCCCGCGACCGACGGCCAGGCCGACTGAGCGAACCGCCGGCCGGCCGCGCCCTGCGGGGACCGCGGGCACGGCCGGAACCGACGAGCCGAACCCGACCTAGGCCGTCCCCCGGGCCGAGCCGACGGGGCACTCGGGTCAGACCCTGTGCATCGGCCGTGGCGGCGGCAGTGCAGGGATCATCAGCGAAGACGTGAAAGGGAGCCATGCCAATCGACATCGTCATCCCCGCTTTTAACGAGGAGGCCCGCATCGACCGCACGCTGCGGGCGTACCGCTCCACCATCGTCGACCCGCGGACCCGGTTCCTGGTCGCGCTCGACCTGTGCACGGACGGCACCGCCGACGTGGTGCGGGGACACGCCGATGTCGACTCCCGCGTCGAACTGCACGAGTTTCCCAAGTTGGGGAAGGGCGGCGTGATCATGGAGTCGTTCCGACGCTGTGATGCCGACCTGGTCGGGTTCGTCGATGCGGACTGTGCCACGCCGCCGGCCGAGTTTCTCCGCCTGGTGGACGCGGCGTCGGAGGCCGACGGAGCCATCGCCAGCCGCTCCCATCCCGCGTCCGTCCTGCCGACCCGTCGACCGCGGTCTCGTCGGGTGTCCAGCTGGGCGTTCGCCCGCCTCACCCGTCTGTTGTTCGGGCTCCCGTACCAGGACACCCAGTGTGGGGCCAAGGTGGTGCGGCGCGAGGTCATCGAGCGGGCGCTGCCCCTGTTGTCCTCGCGCGACTTCCTGTTCGACGTGGACCTCCTGTTGACCGCCGATCGCCTCGGCTACCGCATCGTGGAGGTTCCGACGGTATGGCTCGACCAAGAGGGATCCCGCTTGAGCACGGGAGCCGATGCCCGGCGGATGGCCATATCGTCGCTTCGCCTTCGCTTGCATCATTGGGCCCTGCCCGTACCGGCACCCCGCTCGGATCCGTCGCTCGAGGACGCAGCATGAGCGGTGCTGACGTAGCCATGGTCGCTCCCTATCCCAGCGTCCGCGACACGGAGACCCTGCCCAGTGGGGTGGCGGCTTACACCGAACGGTTGTCGGGGGCGTTGGCCGACCAAGGGATGTCCGTGCGAGTGCTGGCCCCCGAGCTCGATGGCGAGCCCAGCCGGGCCAGTGTCGGCGGAGTGACCGTGGAGCGAAGCTACCGGCGCGGCGCCGGCGCCCTCCCTGCCGCGGCAGCCGTGGCCCGCCGGACCGCGGCACCGATCGTGCACCTGCAGTTCGAGACCTTCCTCTACGGTGGCCCCGCGTCAGTCCCCGGTGTGGCACCGGCACTGGCCCGTCTCCGCCAGGGCGGGCGGGGCCCGGTCGTTACCATGCACCAGGTCGTGGACCCGGCCGACGTCGACCGCGAGTTCACGCGAATACATCGGGTCCGAGTGCCGCACCCCGTGGCCCGGGCCGGGCTCTCGGCCGTGCAGCGGACGGTACGGGCCCTCTCGGCTGCCACCGTCGTCCACGAGCGCTCGTTCGAACGGGTGGTGCCCGATGCTCGCGTCGTTCCATTGGGTCTGGACATCGTCGACCTGCCTCCCGCCCAGCGGGCAAAGGAGACCTCGGGCCTGCGTCGGGACCGTCTGACCGCCCTGTGCTTCGGGTTCCTGTCCCCCTACAAGGGTCTCGAAGTGGCGCTCGAGGCTGCGGCGATCGCCGGTGAGGCCGTCGACCTGATCGTGGCCGGGGGAAGCCACCCCCGGTTGGCCGGGCGGGATCCCTATGCCGACGACCTCCGTCGGCGCTATAGCGACACGGCGCGCTTCGTGGGCTATGTGCCCGAGACCGAGGTGGCCCGATGGTTCGGCGGGGCCGACGTGTTGCTGCTTCCCTACCCGCGTCCGTTTGCCAGCAGTGGACCGTACGCCCAGGCCCTCGGTTTCGGCACGCCCGTCCTGTGCTCGCCGGCGTTTGCCCGCTGCGTCGACGTGCCCGAAGCCTTTGTCGCTCCCGACGACCCGGCCGGCCTGGCCACGCGCCTGGTCGAGCTGGCTTCGGACCCTGGCCAGCTCGATGGCCTGCGCTCGGCGGCGCGAGCGCTGGCCTCCGGTCGCACGTGGACAGACGTGGCTCGACGCCACGTCGCTCTGTACGAGGAGGTGATCGATGCCCGTCGCACTGTTGGCCGGGGCCTTTGGCCAAGGCAACCTCGGGGATGAGGCCCTCATGCACGCGTTCGTCAAGGCACTGCCGGAGTGGCATTTGGCTGTGACCACTAGTGACCCGGCCGCGACCGAACGGGCCGGCTGTGAGGCTGTCCCCGCCCGGCGCCCCGCCACCGTGGCCCGCCGGGCCCTGGCCGCCGACGCCATCGTGCTGGGCGGGGGCACGGTGTTCAAGACGCTGCACCCGTCGTCGGCCCGTCGTCCACTGGCCTTGTTGGCCAATGCCTCGGCCCTGGTGGCGGCGGCGTCGATGGCCCACCGTCCCGTGGCCATGGTCGGGGTGGGGGCCGCCCACTTCGATGACCGCCGGGCCCAGGCGCTGACGCGGTTCGTGGTGCGTCATGGCGACCTGTTGATCCTGCGAGACGACGAGTCGGCCGCCGAGATGGCCCGTGCCGGGGCACCGGGGCCGTTCCGCGTCGGAGCCGATCCGGCTTGGACGCTCCTGGACCCTCCGTGCGAGTCCCGGGCCGCCCCCGAGCACTCGGTCCGGGTGGTCCCCTCTGCCCTGGCCACCGGAACCGACGGGTGGCCGGGCATGATCGATCGGGTCACCGACACCGTGCGGCGGTTGACGTCGTCGGGAGTAACCGTTCAGCTCCAGGCCTGGCAACGAGCCGTCGATCCGACCATCCGGGACGACGTGGCCATCGTCGATGCATTGGTCAGCCGCCTGGGCTCGTCGGTCGAGGTCGTGCCGATACCTCAGACGTTGCGCGGCGCCGTCGAGTCGATGGTCGGTGTCGGCGCGGTGCTCGCCTCGCGGTTCCATGCCCTGATCGCCGCCTCGGCCGCCGGCGTCCCGTCGGTGGCTGTCACCCATGAGCCCAAGCTCGCCGCGCTGGCCCGGCGGCTGGAGCAGCGTACGGCCCCAGTCGATGCCGATCCGGCGGTGTTGGCGGCCGAGGTGCGGATGGCCCTCCGCGGCTCGGGCCCGGCTCCGGCCGCCATCAAGGAGCAGATCGAGCGGGCCGAAGAAGGATTCCGCCTGCTGCGCGTCCTCCTGACCGGGGGCCGATCCGACGAGGCCGACTCGTTGGGAGCGCTTCCCCTGGCTCCGTCGCTGCCGACCCTCATGCCCCCCCGGCGGCCGGCGTGACGGCTGTCGGCACCCGCCTGCGCTCCCGGGTCCCAGCCCCGGCGTCCGTTGTCCGCGATCAGGCGGCGGTGGCGTCCGGTCAGATTGCCGCCGGCGTGGGGAACATGGCCTTCTCACTGGTCATGGCCCGGCTGTTGGCCCCCGGGGCCTTCGCCCAGTTCGCTTCCTTCCTCGCCCTGTACCTCTTGCTCAGCATGCCCGGATCGGCCATCAGCGCGGCGGCCGCACTCGAGCCCGCTCGTGCGGCGCGCCTCCGCCCGCTCCTGGCCTTCGGTGGGGCCGCCGTCGGCCTGGCCCTGGTCATCGGCTCCCCCTGGGTGGGACCGCTCCTCCGTCTACCCATCGGGATGGTCGTGGTCCTGGGCCTGTCGGGACCGGCCCTCGGGACGCTCGCCCTCGAGCGGGGCCGCCTGTACGGCTGGCATCGGCACGCCCGCCTGGTGGCCAGCCTGGTGGTCGAGCCCGGCGTCCGGCTGCTCCTCGGGCTCGGGCTGGCGGTGGTGGCGGGAGCGGTGGGCGGTGCCCTCGGGGTCACCGTCGCCGGCTACGCCGCCCTGGAGATCGCCCGGCGCCACTGGCGCGACTCATCCACGTCCACCGGCACCACCCGTAGGCCGGTGAGGGGAGACCACGCGGCCGAGCAGGTCCCGCGGCTGGCCGGATGGACCGCGTTGGCCTTCCTCGCTCTGGTCGTGGCCCAGAACCAGGACCTGCTCATAGCCAACAGCATCCTGTCGCCGGGCCAGGCGGGCCAGTTCGCCGTGTTGTCCACGCTGGGCGGACTGGCTGTGTTCGCCACCATGACGGTTCCATTGGTCCTGCTCCCGCGGGCTGCCGGGGGCAACGGTGGTGGCCTGGTTCCTGCCCTCTCGATCACCGCCCTCATCGGTGGCGCGGCGGTGGGGGTCGTGGCTCTGGCCCCCGGACAGCTGGTGGTCACCCTCTTCGGTGCCCGGTACCGCGAGCTGGCGGGAATCCTCGTCCCCTATATGGCGGCCATGGCCCTGCTCGGCATCGCCCGGGTCTTGGTCGCCCACCGGTGTGCGACCGGCGCGGGCCGGTCGTCTGTGGTCCTGGTGATCCTGGCCGTGGCTCTCCAGGCGGCGCTGATCGTCAACTTCGGCCGGGACACCCGCTCGGTGGCTTTCTCGACGGTGGCCGCCGTCACCGGCCTCACCGTTTCGCTGGGGACAGCCGAGGCCCTCCGGTTGGCCGCGCTGCGCCAGCGGGTGCGGAGCCTGATGGCGTCGATAACCCGACCGGTGCCGCTGGCCCTGATCGCCGCGTGCACGGTCGGCTTCGCCACCCGGCTCCTCGTGCCCCGGGGTCTCTGGCTCGACGAGGCCACCAGTGTCAATCAGGCCCGGATGCCCTTCGGGGCGATGATCCAGAACCTCCGGACGACAGACGTGCATCCTCCGCTGTACTTCTCGGTCCTCTGGGTCGCCGTTCGGTGGCTCGGCTCGGGAGAGACGGCGGTCCGGCTCCCGTCGATCATCGCCGGGACCCTGGTCATCCCGGTGCTCTACCTGTTGGGCCGGGAGGCCTACGACCGGCGCACGGGCGCCGTCGCCGCCGCGGCCGGGGCCGTGTCGCCGATCATGGTGTGGTACTCGCAGGAAGCCCGGATGTACGCGCTGTTGATGCTGTTCGGCGTCATTGCCATGTGGGCCCAGGTGCGCATCGTCCGCCGGGGGGGCCGTTGGCCGTGGGTGGTCTACGCACTGGCCAGCATCGCCATGGTGTGGACCCAGTACTTCGGGATACTCCAGGTCGTCGTGCAGCAGCTGGCGTTCGTGGCCATCATCTGGTCGCGCCATCGAAAGGGTCAGCCGGTGCGCCCCCTGGTGGTGGGGTGGGTGGTCACCGCCGTGGCCATCGGCGTCTGGCTGGCCCCGCTCCTCCCCTTCGCCCACCAGCAATTCATGGTCAACCAGACCGCGGGGAAGGGGTTCGGCGCTCCCCAACAGGTCGGGAGCGCGACGTCGCTCAATGGCAACCACCTCGGTATCTACGCCGCGCTGGCCAACGTGATCTGGGCCGTCCTGGGCTACCACTCCGATGCGGCCATGGCTCTGTTGGCCGCCCTGTGGCCGCTCGGGATGCTGTTTGCCCTGGTGCTGCTAGGTCGGCACAACCGGCGGGTGACCACCCTGTTCATCGCGGCCGTCGTGGTGCCCGGCGTCGTGCTGTTCCTCCTCGGTTCGGTGAAGCGGAATCTCTTCGACATCCGCTACCTGTCCATGGCCGTGCCCATCCTCTTCGTGCTCATGGCCCGCATGGTGACCGGGATGGCGCGGCGTCGGGCCGCCTTGTTGGCCGGGTCGGGGCTCTTGATCCTCACGCTGCTGGTCGGGCTGGTCGATCAACAGCA
>JAUTXB010000212.1 GCA_030838245.1 Acidimicrobiaceae bacterium | reverse complement strand
CTGGGCCGCGAACATGCCCTTGAGCTGGCTCGACGTGGCGCTCGAGTGGTAGTCAACGACCTGGGCGGATCGGTCCACGGCGAGGGTGGGGGCGAGGGCCCGGCCCACACCACGGCCAAGGAGATCGAGGCCCTGGGCGGCGAAGCCGTGGCCGATATCAACAGTGTGGCCACGGTCGAAGGCGGCCAGGCCATTGCCAAGGCGGCCCTCGACGCCTTCGGCTCGATCGACATCTTGGTCAACAATGCCGGGATCCTGCGGGACAAGTCATTCCACAACATGACCCCGGACCTGATCTCGGCCGTGCTCGATGTGCACCTCCGGGGCGCGTTCAACGTCACCCAGCCCGTGTACGCCCACATGCGCGAGAAGGGCTACGGACGAATCGTCAACACGTCGTCGAACTCAGGCATCCTGGGTAACTTCGGCCAGGCCAACTATGGAGCGGCCAAGATGGGCTTGGTGGGGCTCACCCGCGTCCTGGCCATCGAGGGCCGCAGGTACAACATCAAGGCCAACGCCATTGCCCCGGTGGCCTTCACCCGGATGACCGAGGAAATCCTGGGAGCCGATCTGGGACAGAAGCTCGACCCCAAGCTGGTCACCCCGCTGGTGTGCTGGCTTGCCTCCGACGACGTCGACGTCAGCGGCGAGGTGTACTCGGCCGCCGGAGGCGTGGTCGCCCGGTTCTTCATCGGATTGACGCCCGGCTACTACAACGCTGACCTCACCGTCGAAGACGTGCGCGACCACTGGGGCGAGATCCGGGATGAAGAGGGTTACATCGTGCCCGAAGACTCCTCCGGAGAGCTCCAGAAGCTGGCCTCGATACTCGGGGCTGGGTGATCGGAGCGACCCGATCGGGGTCGCCCGCCTACTACTCCGAGACCAGGTCGTCCTCGGTCAGGCCGACCTCGGCCGGATCCACGGCAGCCAGGTCCATGTCGTCCAGCGTGAGCAGGGAATCGAGTTGTGCGGCCATGCTCTTGATCTCGTCGGCCTCGTAGTAGCTGCGATCCAGTGTCAGGGTGAGCTGTTGCTGCACCATGGCCAGGGCATCTTCTGCTGCCGCGGCAGCGTCGTATATCGAGAACAGCCTGGCCTGCATGGCCTGGGCCGATACGTACCGGGTTCCCCTGGTCTCGGCCTCGACGGGGAGGGAGCGGAGAAGATCCCCGGGAGTCGGCTCCCGATCCTCGGATACCTCGGGTGTGCTGTCCTGCTCGGTGCTGCCCTGCTGATTACTGCCCTGCTGATTGCTGCCCTGTTCCATGTCGCTTCTCCCTTCACTTTCTCGGTCCATCGTGTCGGGATTTCCTCCTCGTCCACTCTGTAACACCGAAGTGCCGGGTCCTCTTCCTCACGAGTGAAGTGGCCCTCCATCCAGGGGTGATGTACCCACGGTGGGAGGATTTCACGCCGGCGGGTACTACGGTTGCCACTGTCTCAATGGGGGGACATCGATCCCGGGGGGAATTCATGGTGCAGATCTCACGCCGCCAGTTCTTGACGGCCGCTACCGGTGCCGGGGCGCTGGTTGCCTTCGGGGGGTTGGCATCACCGGCCGGGGCGGCGACAAAGGCCCCGGCCAAGGCCAAGAAGCCCGTCCGAACGGGCGGGATCACCGATCCCACGAAGGCACCTTTTGACACGGTTGTCGTCCTCATGATGGAGAACCGGTCGTTCGACCACTTGCTCGGTTGGATGCCGGGCGTGAACGGAAAGCAAGCCGGGCTGACCTATCCCGATCTCCACGGGAAGCCGGCTCGCACCGCGGCATTGGGGAACAACACGCAGGCCTGTGGCGATAAGGACCCAGCCCATGATTGGGTCTCGATGGCCAAGCAGTACAACAACGGCAAGTGCAACGGATGGCTGCAGACCCAGTTCACCGGCGACCACTTCCCCATCGGGTACTACGAAAAGGCCCAAGTCCCGATCCTGGGCGCACTGGCCGGCAACTACACCCTGTTCGACAATTACCACTGCTCGCTCATGGCCGCCACCTGGCCGAACAGGTTCTACCAGTTGAGCGCGGCCACTGACGTCGACGAGACCGGGCTGTTCCCTGGCCCTGACGGCACGCGCCCATGCGATCTCGACCTGGCCATCTTCGACCGGACCCAGGCCGCCGGGCTGACCTCGGGCTACTACACGTGGGGCGAGCCGATGACCGGGCTCTACGCCTCCAAGCGCTACGACGCCATCACCTACCCGAAGGACCAGTTCTTCTCACAGGCCAAGGCGGGGACGCTTCCCAACGTGACCTTCATCGATCCCGACTACAGCGATGCGTCGGAGTTCCTCGGGACGTCGAACGACTACCACCCGCACGGGAACGTGGAGGCGGGCGAAGGCTACGTCCGGGACGTCTATAACGCCCTCAAGGCCAGCCCGCAATGGGACCGCATGGTGTTCGTCCTCAACTTCGACGAGAACGGCGGCTTCTATGACCATGTCGCTCCCACGGTGGTCAAAGACAACAACGTGAACCCGAACCCGGGACCCCATCCGGACTATTCGCGACTGGGTTTCCGGGTCCCGGCCATCGCCATGGGGCCGTTCGCCCCGAAGAAGGTCGAGACAGCCGGACCCTACGAGCACTGCTCGGTGCTGAGCATGATCGAGTGGCGGTGGGGGCTGCAGCCGATGACGGCCCGCGACGCCAACGCCAAGAACCTGGCCGACGCGCTCGACTTCACCACCCGCCGCAAACCGATCACCCTGCCGGCGTTTGAGCCGCCGACACCACCGGCCGCCTGCCCCAATCCCACTATCGCGCTGGCCTGACCCGGCCCGTCGACCAACCGTCCGGCCGTCCGGCCGAGCGGCCGGACGGCGAGGACGAATCGATCAGCGGGAAATGCCGGTGTAGCTGGCGGGGAAGAACCCCTTGGGATTGCAGACGAAGCCGGCCTTGGGGTCCGGGCTGATCCGCTTCCACGTCCCGTTCTCGTACTGGGTGACGAGCCAGCACTGTCCGGGGATCTTCTGGGCCGGGTTCTGGGGAGCCATCAGGCCGCCGGCGTCGAACGAGGTGATCTTGTTCAGTTGGGCGTCCAGGCTGGCTCGAGTGGGATTGGGCCCGGCCGCCTTGAGCGCCTGGACGAACAGCTCCGCGTTCATCCAGGCGTCCGCCGTGTACACGTCGAGCTGGGTCTGGGGGTCCACCTTCTTCGCCCACTTGTCGAAGGTGGCCACCGCCGGAACCACCTTGGCGTCTTCGCCCCGGTACATGGCCGTCGTCATCGTGACGAGAGTGCCGTTGCCCGCCGATCCGGGTTTGAAGTCGCTCTCGTAGGCGTTGGGCCCGCTCAACAGCAGGGCGTTGAGGTTCTGCTGCTTCATCTCCTGGGCGATGGTGGCGATGTAGGCACCGATTTGGGTGGGCAGGAAGACCAGCTTCACCCCGGAGCTCTTCATCTTGATGATGTCGGGCAGAAACGTGGTCTCGGTGTAGCTGGCGTCCCGGGAGTACACCCACTTGTAGCCCAGGCTCTCGGTGAGGGCCCGATCGGTCTTCTCGACCGCCAACACCGACGCGGTGGTGTTGTCGCCGATCATCCCGAGGGCCTTGACGGCGGCCGGGTACTTCGACTTGAGCCACTTATAGGGCCCGGTGATGTTCCCCCCGTCGACCTGCGGGGCGGCCGAGTACACGTTGGGATCCTTGAACAGGCTCGGGTTCAATATCTGGGCCACCGTGGGCAGCTTGGCCGAGTCGATGATCGGCTGTTCGGCGTTGTCGAGCAGCGAGAACCCTCCGACAATGGCGAAGTCGTTCTTGGCGATGCTGGTGGCCTCGTTGGTCACTGCGCCCGACGAGAACGCGCTGTCCCGGGCATCGAGCACGAGCTTGCGTCCGTTCACCCCGCCTTGGCTGTTGATGTAGGCGAAGTAGGCCTCGGTCCCGATCTTGGCCCCCTCGAACAACCCGGGCACCGGGGACGAGATGTCACTGATCGAGCCGACGGTCACCGTCTTGGCCGTGATACCCGGCGTCGGCGGCGCCGCGGCCGAGGCGGCGTTTGAGCCACCGGTGCTGACCACGACGGCGCTGGCTCCGATGACCAGGGCCAGACCACATGTCGTCAACCTGCTCCTGAAATACCTCATGTTCCCCCCTTGTGCCACCCGGCTACGCACCGGGTGAACGTGTCTAGTCTGCCAATCGGCCTCTCAATTTGTGCGGCCCTCGCTTCGGACGTGGTAGCGATCGATGTAGTCGCTGAACTCCTCGGCCAGACCGGCGTAGGTCCACCCGAAGTCGGCCGGGTCGTAGCGATGACGACCGAACGCGTCCTTTGGCCGGTGCTGGAGGAAGGCCTCCATGCGCCGAGCGTGCAGATCGCTGACCTCGCCCCCGAAATGCCGGTAGAGGTCCCGCACCGTTCCCAATGGATCGTCCATGAGCGAGTCGTAGTGGAGATGCTGGCACCATCCATCTTCCGACTTCTCGTCGAAGGTCACGGCCGAGCCCAGGGCGAAGGCGCATTTGCGCTTCCACTCTTCGGCGGTGGGCCGCGGGTCGGTCCGCCCGGTCAGTGGCCGTTGCCCGGCGTTGGCCAGACTGGCCAGCGAGGTGATGACCGGGCCCGGATCCCGATGGGTCCAGATGATCCGGGCGTCGGGGTAGGCGGCGAGCAGGGCTTCGAGGTGCCACAGGTGGTTCGGTGTCTTGAGGATCCAACGGTCGGTGGGCTGGCGCGACTGGAGGGTCTGCAGGGCCAGCCGGTGCTGGGCGTAGGCCGGCGCCATGTCCGCGCTCTCGAGCCAGCGGGCATAGGTGGGCACGTGGGCCTGGATCTCGAGGGCCAGCGTGCGCATGTCGTACATGAACAGCGTCACGCACTCCTGGGCCAGGGTGGCTCCGAAGGGGTGCATGGCCTTGAGCGGGGGATTGAGCTTCATCAGCCCGTCGAGCTCCTTGGCCGTCTGGGCGATGCGAGGATCCTCGGCCGACTCCTCCAGCGTGGGCGGCGGGATGGGGTGGGCGGCCTCCCACTGGAGCAGCGGTCGGGCCATGGGATCGAGTCCGAGCAACATCGACAGCACACTGGTACCGGTGCGCGGGAGCCCAACGATGATCCACGGGCTGTCGATGTGCTCGGTGCGCACCTCGGGGTGGTCGAGCGACCACCGATGGAGGGCGATGCGATTGGCCAGGGCCGACGAGGCGACCTTGGAGATCAGGACGCGACCGAACGTGGTGAGATCGGCTTCGCGCTCACAGGACTCGAGGAACACCTCCAGCGGCTCCCGGTAGCTGTCGCTG
>JAUTXB010000177.1 GCA_030838245.1 Acidimicrobiaceae bacterium | reverse complement strand
GTGGCTAAGCCGAAGTAGTGGCTAAGCCGAAATAGTGGCTAAGCCGAAATAGTGGCTGGTTGGCTCAGGCTGGAGTAGTGACCACTCGGTGCAGGCGGGTCAGCGTCATCGTCTTGATGTACCACTGCCCATCTCGCTGCTCGTAGGTCTCGTGATAGTGCCCGAAGCCATGCATGGACGAGATCGGGCTTCCTTCGGGCCACCACAGCTGGTCTTCGAGGGCCCAGATACCCGTGGCCGTGGTGGGAGAGGTGAGGGTGATCTCCGGCATATGGCCATGGTGCACGGTGATCACGCCGTCGAGTACCTGACGGATGAAGGGCATGTACTCGGCCACGCTCTCGGTGACGCCCCCGCCCTCCCCGGCCATGTCGATATGGACGTCGTCGGTGAACACTCGGGCCAGGCCATCCCAGTCCTTGGTGTCCATCATCCGGAAGTAGCGAGCCTTCAATTGCTTGATGGCCTCGATGTCGTCTCTTGCGCTCATCGGTGTCTCCTCGTTCGGTGGACCGGGTGCTTAGAACCCCACCAAGACAATCGCTTCTAACGGGGGGCACAGGCAAGGTGAGGAATGATGACCGCGACGTTATGCTCGGGCGCGCGGCCGGCACTGCCGGGAGCGAGCTGCGCAGTGTGCGGTGCGCGACGACGAGAGGATCACGATTGAGCACGGTCGAGGTGGCAACGGCGGCGCCCGAGGTGAAGGTCGTGCGACTGACGCGGCCCGACCGGCTCAATGCCATGAGCTTCGAGCTTGTCGCCGACCTGCATGATGCTCTGGACGAGGTTGCGGCCGACGATAACTGCAAGGTGGTGATCCTCACCGGCGCGGGCCGGGGGTTCTGCGCCGGATTGGATCTGAAGGACTGGGGCACACCCCCGGTGGTAGGTGCCCACGCCCACTTCCCAGCCGGTCAGACCGGTCAGGGATTCATTGCCAACTTGACCCAGCACATTCGAGCCACCCCTCAGATCATGGTGGCCGCGGTCAACGGGGCCGCCTTCGGCGGTGGGTTTGCCGTTGCCCTTGCGTGCGACCTTCGGATTGCCAGCCAATCGGCTCGGTTCTGTTCAGCCTTCATCAAGACCGGCCTCACCGGGACCGACATCGGGATCACCTACCTTCTGCCCCGCTTGATCGGTGCCGCTCGGGCCTTTGACCTGATCCTCACCGGGCGCACGGTGGACGGCGCTGAGGCCGAGCGCATGGGAATCGTCTCTCGAGTCGTTTCCGACGAGGACCTGTGGGCCGAGGCGCTCTCGCTGGCATCGGGGGTCGCCAGCTACACCGCGCACGGCCTACGGAACACCAAGGAGGTCATGTGGCACAACCTGGACACCAACAACATGGCGGCAGCCATTGCCCTGGAGAACCGCAACCAGGACCTGGCCAACCACAACGAGGAAGTCCGCGCATTCATGCGTGCGTACATGGCACCGATCCGCCGGGCGTGAGGCGGCATGATCGATACCGACCTAGGCAACCGAAAGGGACCATGAGATGAAGTTCGCCCTGCAGGGCTTCGGCCTGAGCGCCCGCCACTATCCCGAGATGGCGATGGCAGCAGAAGCAAACGGGTTCGAATCGATCTGGGTTCCCGAGCATCTGGTGTTTCCCGTGGACATGCCCCCGCTGTACAGCTACAACCAGGACACTGGCTTGCCGCCGATGGACTCGAGTGCCGCGGCCTACGACCCGTGGGTCGTACTCGGAGCGATGGCTGCCGTCACCTCGACCCTGCAGCTGGGGACGGCCGTGTTCATCCTGCCGTTGCGGCATCCCATCTCCGTTGCCCGGTCACTCGTCACCATCGATCGGATCTCTGGTGGCAGGGTCTCGGCCGGCGTGGGGGCAGGTTGGCTCGTCGACGAATTCGAGATCATGGGGCTTCCCTACGCCGATCGCGGCCGGCGTATGGACGAATCCATGGAAGTGCTCAGGAAGCTCTGGTCTCAAGAGGAGGTCATCGAGCACCACGGGGAGTTCTTTGATTTCGTCAAGCCCATCACCTTCGAGCCGAAGCCGGTCAAGCGGCACTCGATTCCATTGTTGGTCGGTGGGATCAGCAAGCCCGCCCTGCGCCGGGCCGGGCGGCTGGGTGACGGATGGATCGCCCACAAGCCCCTTCGCCCCCGACCGGCCACCCCCGACGAGGTCCGAGATGACCGCCTAACCCTGGCCCGAGAGATCGAGGTCATCAACCACCACCGGGAGGACGCGGGGCGCGCCGACCTTCACTTCGACATCCAGGCCGGCTTCACCGGTACCGTCGACGACGTCCACGCCCTCGAGGACCTTGGGGTGACCCGCTACTCGTGTGGGCCGAGCCGGAATCCCCTTCGCAAGGACGAATTCATCGATTGGATGAAGGAGTTCTCCGACGAGGTCATTGCCAAGTCCTGATTGACCACTTGAGCGGCGGCTTTCAGGTCAGCCGCGCCGCCGGTCAGCCGCGCCGCCGGTCAGCCGCGCCGCCTCATCACCTGCTCGCTGGCACCACGGGCGCAGACCACATCGCCCGCCCGGAGCTCGGCACGAACGGTGGTCGATCGCTCACGCCGCTCGTCGATGGTCCCCACGTAGGTCACCTCGGCGTGGAGTGGCGTGGGCTTCAGGAAGTCGACATGGAGCCACTTCGTCACGCCGCCTCGACCGTGTACCCCCGCCGTCATGGCCAAGATGGCATCGAAACCCGACGAGATATGACCGCCGTGGACGAAGCCGGGCGGGCCCTCGTAGGCCGCGCCGTACGTCACCGATCCCACCAGCTCGTCGCCGGACGGGGTCATGATGACCCGGGGGGCGAACGGGTTGATCGGCCCGATGATCGGATGGCTGATCATCATTCCCTCGGGGCCCCCGAGTCGCTCGCTCTGGGGATACCGGCTCTCCTCGGAATGGGGACTCAGTAGGGGGATCAGGCGCTCGACCTCGGCGGCCACCTGATCGAGCAGTTCGTCACCGGCATCGCTCCCGGTGGCCGTGTCGACCAGGCGCCGCAACGCGGCCGACAGTCGTACCGCAGCCCGGGCGCCATCGGGAGGGTCGGCGGCCACCGCCAATGAGCGAAGGTAGGACTCCGTGGCCGCATCGCCGGAACTGACCGTCATCTCGGTGCCGGTTGATCGAGTCTCATGTGCCCAACCCGCCCCACGCCGGTATCGCTTCGGAGGAAATCATCGGTCGCACCTCGCTCGGGGATGCCATCATCGGTCGCAGTGACCATAGACAACGGGGAGAACCGATGAACAACCCGGACGAGATCGCCGTTTCGATCGATGACGCCTACGTCGCCACCGTCGAGATTCGCAGGCCGCCCAACAATTACTTCGACACCGGGCTCATCACCGCCCTAGCCGATGTCATTGCCCGTCTGGACGACGATGAAGCATGCCGGGCCATCGTGCTGTGCTCGGAGGGCAGGCATTTCTGTGCCGGGGCCAATCTGGGTGGGGCCGGCGAGGCTCAGCTGCTCGAGCCCGGTCAGGGCAACGACCTCTACCGCCAGGCGGTGAGGATCTTCAGCGGGCGCCTCCCCATCGTCGCCGCCGTTCAGGGAGCAGCCATTGGCGGGGGACTGGGGCTGGCCTGTGCGGCCGACTTCAGGGTGGCGTCGCCGACGAGCCGGTTCGTCGCCAATTTCTCCCTGCTCGGCTTCCATCACGGATTCGGCCTCACCGTCACCCTCCCTCGGATCGTCGGGACCCAGCACGCCCAATCGATGCTCTACACGGGGCGCCGGGTGTCGGGCGACGAAGCGCTGGCCATCGGCCTCTGTGACCGCCTGACCGAGCCCGAGCTCATCCGGGCCGAGAGCCAGGCGATCGCCGCAGAGATCGCCCGGGCCGCGCCGTTGGCCGTGCGGGCGATACGCGAGACCTTGCGCGGCGACCTCGCCGCCCAGGTCCGAGAGGCCACCGTCCGAGAGGACGCCGAGCAGGAACGGCTGCGCCAGACCCTCGACTTCACCGAAGGTCTCGCCGCCACCGCCGACAGGAGGACGCCGCGCTTCGTCGGGCGGTGACCGTCCTCACTCACGGGGCCCTAACTCACCCTGCCCATCAATCGGGGACCAAGTTGCGCTCTCGGCACAGGGACCGGGACGACACCATCTGCCCCGAGTATGCCGCCGCTTCCGGCGAGGTGCCGAGCCATCCGGCCGCCGCGCCGGCGATCTCCGGTGGTGCCGGCACGAATCCGGCCGCCTCGAGCACGATGTTCGTGCCGGCCGCCTTCATGGACTCGGTGAGGGTCAGACCGGGTGCGATGCTGAACGACCAGACCCCCTCTTCGAAGAATTCGACGTGGCACACGTCGGTCACGCGGTGGAAGGCGGCCTTGGCCGCGGCATAGGCCACCCCCCACCCACCCTCGCCGGCTGGGGCAGGCGGCGTCACGAACGAGGCCTCGGACAACATGTTCACGATCCGGCCCTCGCCTCGCTCGAGCATCTGAGGGAGAACCAGCTGGATGAGCAGCAGCGGGTGGAGGTAGTCCCCGACGAGACACCGCTCGGCCAGCTCGAGCGGCAAGTCCAGGATCCGGTCCATCGGCCCCGGGCCCTGGTAGATGGCGTTGTTGAACAGCACGTCGACCCGGCCCCACATTTCCAGCGTCTCCGAGGCGACGTCGCGTACCGATTGGCGGTCCATGAGATCCATCCGGATGGGCAGGCACCTGACCCCGAGCGCTTCGATCTCGCTGGCTGTTGTCTCCAGGCTCCCCGGAATGGGAAGTTCCTCGGTGGGAGAAGCCGAGGAGGACGGCTCGCTCCGCCCCTCACCTTCTCGCACCGTCCGGGCCGTGATCACCACGTCACAACCCGCTCGGGCCAGGGCCAACGCACCGCAGCGCCCGATTCCCCGACTGGCCCCGGTCACCAGGGCCACCGGCGTGGCCCCGTCCTTGGTCACCATCTTGCTCACAGGCTCTCCTCGGCTCGCAGGTAAAGGACGTCGTCCACGACAACGATGCGACCGATGGCCACCTCGCCGGACACCACCGCTTGAGGTTGGCACAACATCGACGGCTCCGCCGCTCCCTGCGGTGGCCAGAGGGCCGTTGTCCCCGCTCTCCGGGGCGTCCAGGAGGTCGGGGTTCTATGACATCGGCCCCGCTCATCGCCCAGACGGTCGAGATAGTTGCAGGCCAGCTGCGGAGGTAATTGCAGGCCAGCTCGATGGTTCTTCCATTCACAGGTGCCACACACCAGCGCCTCAGGGTGCACCAAAGGTAAGTGGGCACTGTGGTGTCCATGATGGCGAACCCCGGTCACAAAGCCCTTCCAAGTGCGAGGGAGGCGGTCAGCCGCCGGCAGCTTGCTCGGCGTCGGGTCAGACGGATAACCGCTGGTATCGCCGGCGTGGCCATGGCCCTGACCGGGGGGACCGCCTTCTTGGCCGCCTCGGGCTCGTCGCAGGCGGCGACGCCGTCGGCTACCCAGGTATCCCAGTCGTCCAGTCAGGCCCAGTCGACGTCCACGCCCACCTCGGGAACCGGGTCGAGCACTTCAAAGAGCTCGGTTTCTTCCGGGGTCAGCGCGCCCACCTCCTCGTCGTCCCCGAGCGTGGCCACATCGGGTGCGTCGTGAGCCCGGGGGAGCGGCGTACGACGTTCGAGGCGATCGGGACCACGATCGAAGTCGTGGTGGACGAGCCCGCTGCCCTCGAGCTGGCCACCGAGCTGGTCCGGGACCGTGTTGCCGCGCTCGACGCATCAGCCAGCCGGTTCCGGGACGACAGCGAACTCAGTCGGCTCAATGCCTCATCGGGCCGGCCCGTCGAGGTGTCCTGGCCCTTCTTCGTGGCCATGGAGGAAGCGCTCGAGGCCGCACAACTGACCGAGGGGATCGTCGATCCCACCGTGGGCCACGCGCTCGAGCTGTGCGGCTATGACCGTGACTTCTCCGACGTGGCACCCGACGGACCCCCGCTCGGGGTCCGCTACCAGCGAGTCCCCGGGTGGCGCCGCGTGCGGCTCGACCGAAGCCGAAGGTCGGTCACGCTTCCGCCGGGCGTCCGTGTCGACCTGGGAGCCACGGCCAAGGCCGGCTGCGCCGATCGGAGCGCGCAGGCCGCTGCCGCCGCCACCCGGACCGGCGTCCTGGTCAACCTCGGGGGCGATCTGGCCGTGGCCGGACCTCCTCCTGAGGAGGGGTGGGTAGTCCGCATCGCCGACCGACACGACGCTCCGGCCGACGAGCCCGGCGCCACCGTGGCCATTCGCCATGGGGGCTTGGCCACATCGGGCACCGCTTCCCGGCGATGGTCCCGGGGCGGTCGGACCATGCATCACCTCATCGACCCGGTCACCGGTGGGCCGGCCGACACGTGTTGGCGCACGGTGTCCGTGTCCGGCACCAGTTGCCTGGAGGCCAACATCGCCTCGACCGCGTCGGTGATCCTGGGCACGAGGGCCCCGCAGTGGCTCACCGAGCGCGGCTTCGCTGCCCGCCTGGTGTCGACCCAGGGATCCCTGGTCAGCGTGGGGGGATGGCCGGTCGAGCGCGACCCCGGCGGTGCTGGCGCGCCGGCATCGTGACGGCGACCGCAGGGACCCCTGCGTTCGTCTGGTATCTGATGCGCGGCAGCGGCCTGGTTGCCCTGGTACTCCTTTCCGTCACTGTTGCGCTGGGCGTGGTGGGGGTGAAGCGCTGGGGTTCCACCCGCTGGCCCCGCATCGTCACCGCCGGCCTCCACCGCACCGTGTCGCTGCTGGCTGTGTGCTTCCTCGCAGTGCACATCGTCACCGCCGTCCTCGATGGTTGGATCGGGCTCAGCTGGTTCGGGGCGATCATCCCGTTCCAGTCGACCTACCGGCCTGTCTGGGTGGGCATGGGCGCGTTAACGTTCGACCTGCTCATCGCGGTCATGGCCACCAGCTTGCTGCGCAGGCACCTCAGTCACCGCACCTGGCGGCTGGTCCACTGGACTACCTGGCTGATGTGGCCGCTGGCCCTCGTGCACGCACTGGGATCGGGATCCGACATCGGATCCGAATGGGCCCTCGGCATCGGCGTGAGCTGCGTGGCCATGGTGCTGGCTGCGCTGGTGTGGCGGGTGCGGCCGGCCGCATCCAGATCGGTGTCGTCAACGCGCTCCCGACTTCCCTGTCTGATTGAGGGACTGTGACCCGACGCGTCTGATTGAGGGACTGTGACCCGACGCACAGGTCGGGAGGGACGCCAGCCGCAGTGTCCGTCCAACCCCCGCGTTTCGCCTGACCTCAGAGGGTCGGATTGTGGGGATGGCGGTGCTTGCGAAAGACCCAGGCCCGCAAGAGGAGGAAGCGGACCAGAGCGGCGGCGCCGTTGGCCACCACGATGGCCACGAGGTCGGAGGTGACCGATGAGGCCCCGATCCCGGCTACGGCCAGGAGCGCCACCGTGGTGAGGGTCAGGCTGGTGGCGAAGACGGCCAGCCCGCCGAGCAACTGGTCGCGCCGAGGGAACGGGGCCCGGTCGGAGAAGGTGATCCGTCGGTTGGCGACCAGGTTGGCGATGCTGCAGAGGGCGAGGGCCACGGCATTGGCACCCAACGTGCCCAGTGCCGGCCGCAAGAGGAGGAAGAGCCCCAGGTCGACCACGGTGCTGATGACGCCGATGCCGGCGAATCGGGCCAGATGGGTTCCGTCCATCGGGTGACCGGGCACCGACGGTGCACGGTCCCGCCCCCGGGCGGCAACGAACTCGTAGAGAAGCCGGCAGATCCCTCGCAGGTCTTCGAGGGCGGTGTGGAAGACGTCCACCCGGGAGTCGAGGTCGTCGACCCAGTCGACGGGGACTTCGTGGATGCGCATGCCGCTGCGCTCTGCCCGCACCAAGAGCTCCGTGTCGAAGAACCATTCCTGGTTGCTGACCAGCGGGAGCAAGTCGCGTGCCACCTCGGCCCGAGCCGCCTTGAAGCCGCACTGGGCGTCGGTGAACCGGTTGCGAAGCAGCGCCCGGATGAGCACGTTGTAAGAGCGGGAGATGAGCTCTCGCTTGGTGCCCCGAACGACGCGGGCACCGGGAGCCAGCCGCGTGCCGATGGCCAAGTCGCTGTGTCCCGACAACAGCGGAGCGACCAGCGGCAACAGGGCGTCGAGATCGGTGGCCAGGTCGACATCCATGTAGGCGACCACCTGAGCCTGGCTGAGCGTCCACACGGCCCGGAGGGCCCTGCCTCTCCCCTTGTCCCCCAGCCGAAAGGCTCGGACGCCCGGCATCGTCGCTGCCAGTGTCGATGCGATCGGCCACGTGTTGTCGGTACTGGCATTGTCAGCGATAGAGATGAGGGCGGTGAACGGGAATTGCTTGTCCAGGTAAGCCCGGAGCGTACGAACACTGGCTTCGAGCACGACCTCCTCGTTGTAGACGGGGAGCACGATCTCCACGTCGGGCGGTCGAGAGGTTCCTGCCACGGCCGGGTTGACGGTTTCGGCGATGGCCATCCAGCGATTGTGGTGACGCAATCTTCCGATCAGCACACGGAAACCTGTGAGCCCGGTGTGAATCGGGAGCGATCGGAAGGGGCGACGACCCCCGAACGCGACCGGGACAGGTAACGGC
>JAUTXB010000160.1 GCA_030838245.1 Acidimicrobiaceae bacterium | reverse complement strand
GGGTGACGGTGGTCCCGGCGAAGTCGTCCGGGGTGATCTTGTTGGTGTGGACCTTGCGCACCAGGTCCTCGTAGGCACCGACGAACCCCCGGAAGTCGAGCAGGTCGGCGTCACGGATACAGGGGACGAAGAGGGTCCTGCCGTCACGCTTCTCCACGTCCACGGCCAGCCCGAGGCCGACGTGGGAGTGACGGACCACACCAGGCGTGCCCTTCCCGTCGGCGTCGGACACGAACGCCGCGTTCATGGCCGGCACGGCCTGGAGCCCCTTGACCACGGCGTAGCCGATCAGGTGGGTGAAGCTCACCTTGCCGCCCATCGTCCGGGTCAGTTGGTTGTTGATGACGGTGCGGTTGACCTCGAGCAGCTTGGCCGCCACCGTGCGGACGCTGGTGGCCGTGGGCATGCTCAGCGATGCCTCCATGTTGACCACGATCCGACCGGCGGCACCACGGAGGGGGATGGCCGGGTCGTCGGCGGCCTTGGTCCCCGGGGTCTCCCCTCCGGTGGCCGCGCCATCCGGTCGAGGTGCCTCCGTCTTCGGCGCCGAAGCCGGAGCCGGAGCCGACACGGGAGCTGCCGGGGCAGCCGGCCCGCCGCCCGCAGCCACTGCGGTGGTCGTCGCTGCCCTCGCCGCCGGGGTCGCCGCCGCCGGGGCCGATGCAGCCGGAGCGCCGGTCACCGGCTTGTAGTCGGTGAAGAACTCTCGCCACGAATCCGAGACCGAAGTGGGGTCGGCCCGGAACCGGTCGTACATGTCCTCGACCAGCCACGCGTTCGGTCCGAACGCACCACTTCCGCCCACGGTCCCGTTGTTGGCCCCGCTCGCGGGGCTGCGCCCGTTCGACCCCCCGGTCTCGTCTGTTCCACTGGAATCGGCCATCCCGAACAGCCTACCGGCGCGCCCTCGCCGGCTCTACGCCGAACGAGCTGCCCGAACGGACTGTTAGCGTCGAGATTCGTGGGCACGCTCAGCGCCAGTCCGGCGCCTCGTCCGGCGCAGACCCGGGTCACCTGCAGCTTCACGTTCGAGGCCGCACATCGTTTGCCGTGGCATCCGGGCAAGTGTGCCGGACTGCACGGACACTCCTACCGACTGGATGTGACGGTCGCAGGCCCGCTCGATGACAACGGCATCGTCATCGATTTCGATGACCTCCACGCCGTCGTCCATCGGCAGGTGATCGACGAGTGGGACCACAGCGACCTCAACTTGGTCCTCGACAACCCCACGGCCGAGTTGCTGGCCCAGCGGGCCTGGGACCTGCTGGCCGGCGCCGGACTCCCTCTTGCCGGCATCCGGTTGTGGGAGACACCTCAGTCGTGGGTCGAGTTGACCGCCTGAATGGGCAGCGCCTCGACCAGCGAGACCGGTTCGACTCATGCCCGGTGAGCTCGTCGTCCTTTCCGGAGGTCTCGACTCCACCGTATGCATGGCCCTGGCCGACCGGGAGCGGGGCAGCGACCCCTTGGTGGCCGTCAGCTTCGACTACGGCCAACGCCACCGCAACGAGCTCGACCATGCGGCCGGGGTAGCGGGGCACTACCGGGCCGAGCACCTGGTCGTCCACCTAGACACCTCGGCATGGGGAGGGTCGGCCCTCACCGACGAATCCATCGACGTCCCCACCGGCGGGACCGAGGACGGCATCCCGGTCACGTACGTGCCCGCCCGGAACAGCATCTTTTTGGCTGTCGCCCTGGGTGTGGCCGAAGCGCGCCAGCTCGACGCCGTTTGGATCGGGGTGAACGCCGTCGACTACTCGGGCTACCCCGATTGCCGGCCGGAGTTCATCGAGGCGTTCCGCGGCGTCGCCGCCACCGGGCAAAAGCGTGGGGTGGAAGGCAACCCCGTCCAAATCACTGCGCCGCTCATCGAGCTGACCAAGGCGGAGATCGTGCGCCTAGGCACCGAGCTCGATGCCCCGCTCCACCTGACCTGGTCGTGCTACCGAGGTGGGGACCGGCCCTGCGGCACCTGCGACGCCTGTCTGCTCCGGGCCCGGGGCTTCGCCGAGGCGGGCGTGGACGACCCGGCCACGACGTGACCTCCGACCAGGGCGACTCGACATCAGGTCAGCTTCTCGTCACCGAAGTCTTCTCGGCCATCCAGGGCGAGGCAGCCCTGGTCGGCGAGCGCCAGGTGTTCCTCCGTCTAACCGGCTGCAACATCCGGTGCGCCTACTGCGACCAGCCCGAGGCCCTTGAGCGGCGACCGGGGCCGTGCCGCCTCGAGCGCACCCCGGGCCGGCGCGACTGGGAGCAGCGCCAGAGCCCGCTGGGGGTCGACGACGTGGTCGAGTCGGTCGATCGACTGTGGCGTGCGCTCCCCCACCATTCGGTCAGCCTGACCGGCGGCGAGCCCCTCATGCAGTCTCGGAGCCTGGAGCGGCTCTTGCCGTTGCTCGTCGCCCGCGGCCATCGGGTCATGGCCGAGACCAATGGGGTGCTGGTCGGCGGCCTCCGGCGCACCCTGCCGTGGCTCGCCTACGTCAGCATGGACATCAAGCTCGACAGCGTGGACGGCGAGCACATCGACCTCGACACCCATCGCCGGTTCCTGGCCGCGGCGAGCGACGCGAACACCACGACCTGGCTGAAGATCGTGGTCGGCGCCCGCGTCGACCTCGGCGAGCTCGACGCCGCCATCGCCATGGTGGCGGACTGTGCCCCAGGATCCGAGGTCTTCTTGCAGCCGGTGACCCCGTTCGCAGCTGTGACCGAGGCACCTACCCCAGACCAGGTCCTGGAGCTCCAGGCCCGGGCCCACCGCCGGGACCCGCACGGGCGGGT
>JAUTXB010000130.1 GCA_030838245.1 Acidimicrobiaceae bacterium | reverse complement strand
GAAACGGCATTGGCTCTGGCCATCACCGAGCTCGAGCTGCCGCTGTCCCGGGTGCTCGCCCTGCTCAGTTGGCAGCCGGCTGCCATCGCCGGGCTGACCGAGGCCCACGGTGGACCGATCGTCCCCGGCGCGGCCGCCAACCTGTGCGTGATCGATCCCGCCGAGACCTGGACGGTCGACGCCACCGCCTTGGCCAGCCGCAGCCGCAATACTCCGTATGCGGGCAGAACCGTGACCGGAAGGGTCCGTCATACGGTGCTGCGGGGCACGCCGACCGTGTTCGAGTACGAGGCGCAACGATGAGACTCCGAACACGAGGCGCAACGACGAGGCCCCGACCATGAGCACCGACGCGCTGCTGGTCCTGGCCGATGGCCAGGTCTTCGAGGGGGAGGCCATTGGCTCCATCCCGCCCGACGGTCTGGCCACCGGCGAGGCCGTCTTCAACACCGTGCTCTCGGGGTACCAAGAGGTCCTCACCGACCCGTCCTATGCCGGCCAGGTCATCGCCTTCACCTACCCCCACATCGGCAACTACGGAGTGAACCCCACCGTCGTGGAGGCGGCCGTCCCCCACTGCAACGGCATCATCGTGCGGGATCTGGCCGAGCGGCCGAGCAGTTGGCGGTCGGCCGAGGCGCTGGAGCACTTCCTGGTCCGCCACCACATCCCCGGGGTGACCGGGATCGACACTCGTCGGCTGACCCGTCACCTCCGGGACTCGGGGGCCATGCCCTGCGCCTTCGGCACGGCCGCCGAGGCGGACCTGCTGGCTGCCGCTCGAACAGCCCCGCCCACCGACGGACAGGACTTCGTGTCCCGGGTCACGACAAAGGAGTCGTACACGCGAGGCGAGGGTCCCTATCGGGTGGTGGCCTATGACTTCGGCATCAAAGAGACCATGCTCCGCCACCTGGCCGAGCTGGCCACGGTGACCGTGGTCCCGGCCTCGACACCGGCTGACGAGGTGCTGGCCCTCTCGCCCAACGGGGTGTTCTTGTCCAACGGACCCGGCGACCCGGCGGCGCTACCCGGTATCAGCGCCGAGATCGCCCGACTGGTGGGCCAGGTGCCCATCTTCGGGATCTGCCTGGGCCACCAGCTCTTGGCCACGGCTATGGGCGGGAGGACCTTCAAGCTTCCCTTCGGCCACCACGGCGGCAACCATCCCGTGCAGCGACTGTCCAGCGGTCAGGTGGAGATCACCTCCCAGAACCACAACTACGCGGTGGCCGAGGGGTCGGTGTCCTCGGCCGACGTCACCCACCGCAACCTCAACGACGGGGTGATCGAGGGCATCCGCAGCCGTGACGCCGCTGCCTTCAGCGTGCAGTACCACCCCGAAGCCGGCCCCGGGCCCCACGACGCCCGGTACCTGTTCGACGAGTTCCGCCTGGTGATGGACGAACGGGGGGCGACCTGATGCCCCGTCGCACCGACATCGAGACGATCCTGGTCATCGGGTCCGGCCCCATCGTGATCGGCCAGGCCTGCGAGTTCGACTATTCCGGCACCCAGGCGTGCCGGGTCCTGGCCGAAGAGGGGTTCCGGGTCATCCTGGCCAACTCCAACCCGGCCACGATCATGACCGACCCGTCGATGGCCTACCGGACCTATGTGGAGCCCCTGGAGCCCGACGTGCTGGCCGCCATCATCGAGCGCGAGCGGCCCGACGCCCTGCTCCCCACGCTGGGCGGCCAGACGGCGTTGAACCTGACCATGGCACTGGTGGAGCGGGGCGTGCTCGACCGGTTCGAGGTCGAGGTCATCGGGGCCAACGCCGAGGCCATCAGCACGGCCGAGGACCGCGACAAGTTCAAGTCGGCCATGGAGGAGATCGGGCTCGAGGTCCCGGAGTCCGGCTTCGCCCACAGCCTGGAAGAGGCCCTGGTCATCGGGGAGTCGATCGGCTATCCGATCATGGTCCGCCCCAGCTTCATCCTGGGCGGGGCGGGCACCGGCATCGCCAGGGACCGGGATCACCTGACCCAGCTGGCCGCCGAAGGGCTCGATGCCAGCCCCGTCTCCGAGGTCCTGGTGGAGCGGTCCATCGCCGGCTGGAAGGAGTACGAGCTCGAGGTGATGCGGGACCACGCCGACAATTGCGTGGTCATCTGCTCCATCGAGAACTTCGATCCCATGGGTGTCCACACCGGCGACTCCATCACGGTGGCGCCGGCCCAGACCCTCAGCGACGTGGAGTACCAGACCATGCGGGACGCCGCTTTCGCCTGCATCCGCAGGGTGGGGGTGGAAACCGGGGGCTCCAATGTGCAGTTCGCCGTGGACCCGACCGACGGCCGCCAGATCGTCATCGAGATGAACCCGCGGGTGTCACGGTCCTCGGCCCTGGCCTCCAAGGCCACCGGCTTCCCCATCGCCAAGATCGCCGCCCGGCTGGCCGTGGGCTACCGGCTCGACGAGATCACCAACGACATCACCGGGGTGACTCCGGCGTCGTTTGAGCCCACCATCGACTACGTGGTGACCAAGATCCCGAGATGGGCGTTCGAAAAGCTGCCCGGGGCAACCAACGAGCTGGGCACCCGCATGCAATCGGTGGGCGAGGTCATGGCCATCGGCCGCACCTTCCCCGAGTCGTTGCAAAAGGCGGTGCGCTCACTGGAGCAGGGCCGGACCGGCCTCAACGCCGACCCGGGGGAGCGCGATGTCGATGGGGTAGCCACCGAGCAGCTGCTGTCCCTGGTGGGCGCGGCCACTCCGGAGCGGCTCTTCGAGCTGGAGTCGTTGCTGCGACGGGGGGTGAGCGTGGAGGACGTGGCCGCGGCCACCGGCATCGACCCATGGTTCCTGGCCGAAATGGAGAAGATCGTCGATGCCCGGCTCGGCCTGGCCGGCCGCGTCGCCGCCGGGCTCCGTCCGGCCGATGTGGATCGGCGGAGCTGGCGCCGCCTGAAGCGGCTGGGGTTCTCCGATGCCCAGCTGGCCTACGTGTTCAACGGCGACGCTGGCGGCGCAACGGGTGATAGCGGTGCCGAAGCTGCGGGCACCCCACGGGGACCGAAGGCGGTGACCGAAGAGGACATCCGGAAGGCCCGCTTGGACCTGGGCGTGCGGACGACCTTCAAGACGGTCGACACCTGCGGCGCCGAGTTCGAGGCGCACACGCCCTATCACTACGGCACCTACGAGGACGAGGACGAGGTCACCCCGTCGGATCGGCCGCGGGTCATCATTCTGGGGTCGGGCCCCAACCGCATCGGCCAGGGCATCGAGTTCGACTACTGCTGTGTCCACGCCTCCTTCGCCCTGCAGGCGGCGGGGTACGAGACGATCATGCTCAACTGCAACCCCGAGACGGTGTCGACCGACTACGACACCTCCGACCGGTTGTACTTCGAGCCGCTCACGCCCGAGGACCTGGAGAACGTGCTGGCCGCCGAGCGCGACGCCTCGGTTGGCGCCGGCCGATTGGTCGGGGTCATCGTGAGCCTGGGCGGCCAGACCCCGCTCAAGCTGGCCGGGACGCTCCCGCCCGAGCTGGTCCTGGGCACCTCGCCCGCTTCCATCGACCTGGCCGAGGACCGCGAGCGCTGGAACGATCTCTGCGGTCGTCTCGGCATCCCGCAGCCCCCCGGCGGCACCGCGGTAACCGCGGCCGAAGCCGTCGCCGTGGCCTCGGGCATCGGCTACCCGGTGCTGGTGCGCCCCAGCTACGTGCTGGGCGGTCGGGCCATGGAGATCGTCTACGACGACGAGCGCCTGACCCAGGCGGTCAACGACATGGCCGCTTCGCTCAACCGGGAGGGGGGTGTGACCGCCCAGCGCCCCGTCCTGGTCGACCGCTTCTTGGAGGATGCCGTCGAGGTCGACGTGGACGCGGTGCGCGACGCCACCGGTGCGGTGGTCATCTGCGGCGTGATGGAGCACGTCGAAGAAGCGGGCGTGCACTCGGGGGACTCGGCTTGCGCCCTGCCCCCCCAGACGCTGAGCGCCGGTGTGGTCGCCGTGCTCCAGGACCATGTCCGGGCCATCGCCGAAGCCCTCGACGTCCGCGGCCTGTGCAACGTGCAGTTCGCCGTCAAGGACGACCAGGCCTATGTGATCGAGGCCAACCCGCGGGCCAGCCGCACGGTGCCGTTCGTGGCCAAGGCCACCGGGGTCCCCGTGGCCATGGTGGCGGCCCGGGTGATGGTGGGGGCCACGCTGGCCGAGCTGGCCGAGGAGGGATTGCTGTCCGAGCCGGTGGGTGGGCACGTGAGCGTGAAAGAGGCCGTGCTGCCCTTCAACCGGTTCCCCGGCGTCGATACCCTGCTCGGTCCGGAGATGCGCTCCACCGGCGAGGTCATGGGCATCGACCGCACCTTCGGGCTGGCCTTCGCCAAGAGCCAGATCGCAGCAGGGAACCGCTTGCCCACCGAGGGCACGGTCTTTTTGTCCCTGGCCGACCGGGACAAGGCGGCCGGGCTCGACGCGGCCCGCCAGTTCTCCATCCTGGGCTTCGACCTGGCCGCCACCTCGGGAACGGCGGCGGCCCTGGAGGCGGCGGGGATCCCGGTCTCCACCGTGGTGGCCAAGGTGGGCGACCACGAGGGTGAGGACGCGGTAGCGCTGATCGCGGAGGGGAAAGTCCAGCTGGTGGTGAACACGCCGCGGGGTCGAGGGCCCCGTGCTGATGGCATCCATATCCGGGCCACGTCGCTG
>JAUTXB010000077.1 GCA_030838245.1 Acidimicrobiaceae bacterium | reverse complement strand
GGGCGTTGTTTCGTGACGGGGAAAGGGGTCGCCAGGTGAGTGTGGCCGAGATCGTTCCCCGTGGCGGGGAGTTCGACCGGACACCGCCGCACGACGTCGCTGCGGAGCAGTGTGTGCTCGGCGGAATGCTGATGTCCAAGGACGCCATCTCTGACGTCATGGAGACCATCAGCGCCCAGGATCACTACCGTCCGGCCCACCAGCTCGTGCACGAGGCCATCCTGGAGCTCTACGGCCGTGGCGAGCCGGCCGACGCCGTGACGGTCAGCGACCTGCTGAACAAGCGGGGCGAGCTGAGCCGCGTCGGCGGGGGCACCTACCTGCACACGCTCATCGCATCCGTACCCACCGCCGCCAACGCCGGCTACTACGCCCGGATCGTCAGGGAGCGCGCCATACTCCGGCGCCTGGTCGAGGTGGGCACCCGCATCGTGCAACTCGGTTACTCCGGCGACGGGGACGCTGACGAGCTCGTGGACCGGGCCCAGGCCGAGGTGTACGGGGTCACCGAGCACCGCGTCAGCGAGGACTACCTCGCCCTGTCCGAGATCATGCCCGGGGCCCTGGACGAGATCGAGGCGATCGGCAGCCGCGGCGGCGGCATGACCGGGGTGCCCACCGGTTTCGCCGATCTGGATGCCCTCACCAACGGCCTGCACGCGGGCCAGATGATCGTCATCGCCGCCCGGCCAGGCATTGGGAAAGCCCTCGCGCTCGATACCCCGCTCGCGACCCCGGCTGGCTGGACGACCATGGGCGAGGTCTCCGTTGGAGACCGCCTGATCGGTGCGGACGGCAGGCCGGTCACCGTGGTTGCGGCCACCGACGTCATGCACGGCCGACCCTGCTTCGAGGTGGAGTTCTCGGACGGGGAAGTGATCGTGGCGGACGGCGAGCACCAGTGGCTCACTTGGACCCGCAAGGCTCGGCGGTACGACACACAAGTACGAGGTGGCTGCAGGGAGTATGCCCAGCCGGTTCCGCCGCAGGTCGTTACCACGGAACAGCTTGCAGCGACGCTTCGCTGCGCAACGGGGGACGGGCGTCCCAATCATGCGGTAGCGATAGCTGGACCGCTCGATATGCCGGGGGTTAGCCTTCCGATTCCGCCTTTTGCACTTGGTGTATGGCTTGGTGACGGTCACTCGGCTTCAGCCCGGTTCACCAGCATGGACGCCGAGATCGTTATGAATGTCGAGGCGTCTGGTCTCGTCGTTGTGCGCCAGGAACACGACCTCATCTACCGCATGGCGTTTCCCGCCGAGCGTGCGCAGGCCGCCGAGCGTGAGTGCATCATCTGCGGCAAGCAGTTCCTGCCGAAGAACGAGCAGGTACGGACCTGCGGTCGCGTCTGTGGTGGCAGAGCGAGGTTCTCCTCGCCGCCTGTGCCGACTCCGCAGTGCAGGCGTTGCGGAGGTCCGATGATCGGACTGCTTCCTGGGTCGGGGTTGTGCCTGCCGTGTTGGAAAGCTCATGGCACCGTCCAGGGGGAACTGCGGTCGTTGGGTGTCCTTGGTCGCAAACACATACCGGCGCAGTATCTGCGAGCGTCGGCTGAGCAGCGCCGGGACCTGCTTGCCGGGATTCTCGACACCGATGGGACCGTGACGTCGACCGGTTCCGTACAGCTCACGGTCACCAATCGGCAACTCGCATATGACGTCCGGGAATTGGTGCTCAGCCTCGGCTATCGGTGCACGATGACCACGAAGCGAGTCAAGGGACGGACTGAGGCCTCTTCAACGTGCTTTATGGTCAACTTCACTACGGCTGACGTTGTGTTCCGGTTGAGCCGCAAGCAACTGCTGCACAAGGAACGGCTCCGGCATGATCCACAGCGGACCCGGTGGCGATACATCGTTGATGTACGCCCCACGTCTTCTGTGCCGGTGCGCTGTGTCCAGGTGGATAGCGCTGATCACTTGTACCTGGCCGGCCGCAGCATGATCCCGACGCATAATTCGACGCTGGCCCTGGACCTGGCCCGGGCGGCTGCGGTCAGGCACGGGATGGCGACGGTGATGTTCAGCCTGGAGATGAGCCGCAACGAAATAACCATGCGGCTGCTCTCGGCCGAGGCCCGGGTGCCACTGCAGCACATGCGGACCGGTCAGCTGGGAGATGAGGACTGGACCAGGCTGGCCCGGCGGATGAGCGAGGTAGTTGACGCACCACTGTTCATCGACGACTCGCCGAACATGTCCATGATGGAGATCCGGGCCAAATGCCGCCGCCTCAAGCAGCGGCACGATCTCAAGCTGGTCATCATCGACTACCTGCAGCTGATGAGTTCACCCCGGCGGGTGGAGAACAGGCAGCAGGAGGTGTCCGAGATGTCACGCTCACTCAAGCTCCTGGCCAAGGAGATCGAGGTCCCGGTGATCGCCATCTCACAGCTCAACCGAGGCCCAGAGCAGCGCACCGACAAGCGCCCCCTCCTCTCTGACCTGCGCGAATCCGGTTCGATAGAGCAAGATAGTGACGTCGTGATCATGTTGCACCGGGAGGACAAGTACGAGCCGGAGTCGCCCCGCGCTGGGGAGGCGGACCTGATCGTGGCCAAGCACCGGAACGGCCCGACCGCCACGGTGACCGTAGCGTTCCAGGGCCACTACAGCCGGTTCGTCGACATGGCTCCCAGCTGACCAGGGCGCCTGAAAGTCTGGATCATCGACGGTGCGAGGGTCGGTCAGGAGTGGTTAAGACGCTGCATCCATAGCGAGCTGATGTACTGGCCGTTCTTGACGGCGTACTCGCGGAACGTGCCGACGTCCGTGAAGCCGAACTTTCGGTGTAGAGCAACCGACGCGTCGTTGGGCAGGGCTATGCCTGCGATGACGGCGTGAACTGGCTGGTGGGCAAGGCAATCCAACAGCGCGCGATATAGCGAGGTACCCACGCCCTGACCTCGGCAGCTGACGTCAAGTGCGATGCTTACCTCAACGGTCTCCCGGAAGGCTTCGTGGTCTCGGTAGCGCTGGGTGCAGGCGTAGCCCAGGATCAGATTGCCGCGCCGGGCAACGAAGAGCCGGTAGGGACCGGGCGAGGAGAACTGCTCGAACCAATCGCGCCGTTCGGCCACGCTGGCCGGCCGGGTGTTGAAGGTAGCGATCGAGTTTGCGGCCGTGTAGTTGAGGATTTCGACGATCCGGGGAAGATCGTCGCCGGTCGCGGACCCGATCTCGACAGGGTCCGGGCTGGCAGACGGGTGCACGCCAGTCTCCCGGTTTATGTCCATACGGCGATCCGTCATGCGGTCACTCTAGTTAGCCCTGTTGTGGCGAGACGTAGGCCTGTGCGGCTAGATCGGCTGGTGTGGGCGGGATCGGTGTGTTGCCATAGAGGGTGAATGGACTCCTGGTAGATCGGCGGTTGTCGAAGCCAGCCAGCCAGCCCGAACGCCGACACCGTGACGACCCGGACCTGCCGCCCTGGGCGGGCAGGCCCGGCGGCTCCTGAACAACGCCCGGCCGCAACATCGCTCGATCCCGGGAAAGCCCTGATCCCTACACAGCGCTGACCGATGCGGGGGCGCCCCCGCATGGCGGCCATCAGCTTCCGTAGTGGTACCGGCATGCGGCGATACGGATCCCGTCCTCGCTGATCTTGTAAATGAGCCGGTGCTCGTCCGTGATGCGGCGTGACCAGTAGCCGTGGAACCCGTGCTTGAGGGGTTCGGGCTTGCCGATCCCCTCGTTGCCGTTGCGATCTACATTCTTGATAAGCGTATTGATCCGCTTGAGAACCTTGCGATCCTGGCTTTGCCACCAGACGTAGTCATCCCAGACGTTCTCGTCCCAGACCAGCTTCATTCAGTGAGATCCCGCTCAGTCCCTCCACCATGGATAGAGGCTGACGAGCGAGATGTCCACGCGTCGAGTGATCCGCGCGCCCAGAGATGTCGTAGACTGTCGGGCGCTGGCGCTCGTAGCTCAACGGATAGAGCATCTGACTACGGATCAGAAGGTTGGGGGTTCGAGTCCCTCCGAGCGCGCCACCGCCACCGCAGGTCAGGGTCTTGTTCTCAGTCGTGAGGCGAGGCCCTGAACGCTCTCCGGAGGCCGGTCGTCTCACAATTTCTCACAGCACTAAGCGATCTTGTGAATCTTGGCCAGCGCGGTGCGGCCCTGCTTCAGGTCGTCATCACTCGCGTGGACGTAGGTCCGCTGGGTAAATCCCGAGTCGTAGTGACCGGCCCACTTGCTAACGATCGAGATCGGGACGCCCGCGTGCTCCATGAGCGTCAGGGTTGTACGCCTGGAATCGTGCAGGGTGATCCGCCGTAGGGCCGCCCGCTTGAGCAGCCGCCCGAACTCGTCGGAGTACCACTCCGGGTGGACCGGCATGCCCAGTCCGTCAGTGATCACGTACTCGCCGCCCTGGTACCAATCGAGTCCGGCCAGTCCGGCCTGGTACGCGGCACCCGCTGCCGCGCTCTCTTCCATCTCGCGCTTGCGGAGTAACGTCAGCGCGGCAACCAGCTCGTCATCGAGCGGAAGCGTCCGCTTGCCGTTGCGGGACTTCGGCTCCTCGATGCGGACCTTGTACTCGACCAGGACCCGTGCCTGGTTGATGGTGAGGGTCTTGGCCTTCAGGTCGATGTCCGACCAGCGCAGGCCGAGCACCTCGCCACGGCGCAGGCCGTAGAGCGACAGTCGCCACGCGGCGTGCAGCCGGTCGCGGGCGTGCCTTGGGAGGCCCGCCCGGCACGCCCGCGCCGTCCCACGATGGGCAGCACTGATCCGAATGGTCATCGGTAGCTACGGAGGCGGCCCGTCTTCCTCGGCTTCGATTGTCCGGATCGCGGCCACCGCCTCCAGGGCGGCCCTGCGGGCCGTCGCACGCGATCGGCTACGCCGACCCTGGACCCGGCAGCCACTCACCTGGGTTTGGCGCCTACGAGGAGGACGGGGGCAGAGAGGTATCCACGAATTTGCTTCGATCTTCGCGTGCGACGCGCGTGACCAGCCCCTTGGCAGGAGTCCTGGCAGGCACGAAGCTATTTGCTATGGGAGCACGAGCAAATCGCAGCGCGCGTCCGAGTCTTAGGGGACAACGAATCGGATGACACTCGACGTTCCCGATGAAGTTCGAAGCCAGGCGCTTGCCGACGGGGACGCGGCATGGCTCGACGGTCTACCGTCGGTCCTAGACTCCTTGGCCTGGGACTGGTCGCTGACGATCGGCGCAACGATGCGCGGGGGACACGCTGCCTTGGTCGTCGAAGCCACGCTCGCCGACGGGGCCCCGTCAGTCCTCAAGGTCGGGGTTCCCGGATATCGGCGCCAGCTCGGCTTCGAAGCGACCGTGCTCGATCTCGATGCGGGGAAGAGCTGCGCACGCCTGATCCGCCGGGACCTCACCCGAGACGCACTTCTGCTTGAGAGGCTCGGGCCGGCGATGTACGACGTGATTTTGGACCATCGCTCGCAACACGACATGTTGTGCGACATCGTCACGCAAATCTGGCGCCCGCTCGACGACGACATCGACTTGCCGACCGGCGCCGACTTCGCACATCGGATGCAGCACCTCATACCGCAGCTGTGGGAGGAGCTGGAACGACCATGTTCGGCAGCGACGATCGACGACGCCGTCGAATGTGCAGATCGCCGCGAGCGCGCTTACCACCGTCGAACGTCGGTGCTCGTGCATGGCGACGTTCATGAAGCGAACGCACTCCAGACAGAAGGTGGCACCTTCAAGCTGATAGATCCCGTCGGCCTGAGGGCGGAACCCGCATGTGACCTCGGGACTATCGTCCGTTGCACCCCCTCCGCCGGCGACGACTTGTGGGTTAGAACGGAACGTCTGGCAGCTCGAACTGGCGTCGACGCCACCGCAATATGGGAGTGGGGAACCGTCCATCGCGTGCTCGGCGGACTGAACAGCGTGAGAATCGGCTTCCAGCCCTTCGGCAACCTGCTTCTTGCCGAGGCGGATCGCCTTACGCAGACTGGCTGACTCGCCCGTCAGATGGGGAGTGGCGTGATGCCTAATGGGGATTCGCCCCAGCTCGCCGGGGGTGGGCGAAGCCCAGGGTGACTGCTCCCGGCCTCCGGAGCCGTATGCGCCCTAGGGGTGGCCCTACAACGGCCCTAGAGCGCCGAGGCTATTACGGGTAAGCGCGAGACAATGGACGTAGCCGCGGGGAGGACGCAGAACGCGAATGCCCACGTCACTGCGGCGCGACTGCCACTCGGGCCGGAACGCCGACACCCTGATAAGGAAGCGCTCCGAGGAACGCGCTCAGGTCGGCCGTCTCACACATCTCTCACAGACTGACCGGACAGCGCCGGATAAGCGCACGCGGACCGGACACCTGATGGACCCTGGCCTGCGGATTCAGACGACAGCGGACGGGCCGGACACCCGGCACTGATCTACGGATCAGAAGGCGGGGGGTCGAGTCCCTCCGAGCACGCCACAGTCAGTCCTCTCCGGAGAACCGCTCCCATGCTGCCTGCTTCGATACGCCGAGCACTTCCCCGATGCGGGTCCAGCTGATGCCCCGATCACGCAGGACGGCCACGTGGTCATGCACGGCAGCGTCGGCCTGGGAGACCGCAGCTTGAATCCGCGCCAGGCTCGCCAGCATCTCATCGTCCGGGTGCTCGTTCCATGAGCCGAAGTCGGGCGCGAGCTCCTCGGCGATGATCAGGTCGCAGAGGCCCACGCACTCGTTGCAGATGTACACGCCGGGCCCGGCGATGAGTTTGGCGACCGCATCTTTGTTCTTAGTGCAGAACGAGCAGCACAGGGTCTGGAGTCGGCTGGCGCCTGGCGGCGAGATTCGAGGACGCGTCATACCGTCAAGGTAGCCCTGACGTATATCGGCGTCAAAGGTTACCCTGACGAGGTTGTTGTCACATGAGGGCCATCCGGCCCAGGGTGACAAGCTTAGCTTGACGCCATACTGAGACAGCGCCGCCGCAAACGAGGCAAAGTCGATCTCGCCTGCTCGTTTAGCGGAAAGAGCCAGAAGCAGGTCAAGAAGCTCATCGCCGGAACCGGCGTGCATACCGGCGTGTGTATCTGCGACGAGTGCGTCGATCTGTGCCATGAGGCCATCGCCGAAGAATGAGACGACCTATTCGACCTACGGACGAGGCAACGAGTTGCAGTGGCCAGAGGAGAACAGCCGCTAGGCAATGCCGAAGCTGTTGACCTTCTCCGGGTAGATGCGGATGAAGGCATCGCCGAATCCTGGCCCAAGGTGCGCGCCGCCGGTCGGGAGCGCCTCGGCGCGGCCGCGGATCTCGAGGCAGCGCACCGTCCACGGATGCGTCGACACGACATCGTCCACCACGAACGCCACCA
>JAUTXB010000069.1 GCA_030838245.1 Acidimicrobiaceae bacterium | reverse complement strand
CACATTTGTTCCAGTCGTCCCAGACCGGTTTAATAGCGATGTCGCACGTAGTGCCGACGTACTGTGGTGAGCACACAAACGTCACACGGATTTGCCGCCAACTTCCTTTACTTGCGGCGGCGGGGGTTACAGAACCGATGTTGACCGCGGCGACGGTCGTCACGAGCAAGGCAAACCCAAGCGTAAGCCCCCGAAAACGGGAGAGAAGCGAAACGCGAGGCATGGGGCCACGATTGATAGCCCACTTCTCACATCTGTGTCCACTAGTGAACTGCTCAATGTCGAGGCCTCGGTCCACCTCCTCGAAGGCGCTGATACTGGCCGAGGACTTCCGGTCGAAGCTCAACCACTACCGGCCGTCCTCTCGGAGAGCCTTCGTGACCCTGAGGGCATCGCAATGGACGCATCATCCTTTGACTGCCCGCGAAACGGCCCAACCCTGTTGCACACAAGAGCGATTATTTCGGCTGGAAGCACTATAAAAGCGCCTCTGACCTGGTGGGCCGTGCGGGACTCGAACCCACGACCCCTTGCGCGTCATGCAAGTGCGCTACCAACTGCGCCAACGGCCCGTCGGCGACGACGATACCACTGCGATCGAGGTGAGCTCACCGCTCCCGGCCTGCAAGAGACCCTCCTCTGGCGCACCGGACCCAGGGCCTCTGCCGTAGGCTCGCCGGATGCTCACGTCCATGAGCGGTACGCGTGATGCGTGGCCCACCAGGCTGGTAGTGATCAGCGGCGCGCTCTTGGTCGCAGTTTTCTTCGAAATGGTGGCCAGCGTGGTGGCTGCCCTGGCTCTCCCTAGCGGCGGCTGGATGTCCTTTTCCACCATCATCTCCCCCGCGCCGGGTACCACGGCCTCTCCCTCGTCGGTCACACCAGCGCACATCACCACAGTCCCCGGCCAAATGAGTTCAATCCACGATCAGCTGGCCGTGGCCTCGCAATGGGCTGCTCCCGTACCGGGCATGCTCATCCTCGCCGCGGTCGTCCTCGTCGCCCACATCGTGGGGACCACCGATGCCGCCAGCTATCGACGGCTGAACCGCCAGATGTCATTACTCTGCCGCTCCGCCGCCGTGCTGGCCGCCCTGATGTTCGTGGCTGGCGTGATCGGCATCGTCACCGATGTCTGGGGCACCTCGAGTCAAGGGGTCCAGCTCCACGCCCCCGAGCTGGCGACTCACGTGATCGGTACGGTGTTCGCCGCGGTAGCCACCTGGCTGGCCATCGGGTCGGTGGCCGAGCTACGACGCCATGTCGGCTCGGCCGAATCGGCGAGCAACCAGGCGGAGGCGTAGCCTTTCGAACGTGGTGCAGACGCACAGAGAACGTTCCTCCCTGGAGGCCGAGGCGGGAGCGCCGTCGTCTGCGGACGGCGCCTCTGGGTCAGCGCTAACGAGCGACGCGGTCGCTGCCCATGTCCGGCTCATCGCCGAACAGGGCTACACCATTGTCGAGAACGCCATCGAGCTCGATCTCATCGAGGCCCTCGACGAGGACTTGCGTCGCTTGGAAGTCGAACTCGGCATCGTGCCAGCTGACAATCTCTTCGAGGGGTCCCGTACCGTCCGCATCTACAACCTCTTGGTACACGGTTCCCTCTATGAGCAGATACCGGTGTACCCGTCCATTTTGCCGATCTGCGAAGGCGTCCTCGACCCCGGTCTCCTCGTCTCGTCCCTCTCGTCGATCGCTATCGGCCCCGAAGAGACCCCGCAGCCCATCCATGCCGACGACCAGATCATTCCCCTGCCCAAGCCCCATCCTCCGACGGTCTGCAACACCATGTGGGCGCTCACCGACTTCACCGAGGCCAACGGGGCCACCCGGATCATCCCTGGGACCCATCTGGCCGACGAGTCGCCCGACCTGGTCAGTCAGTACGACTCCATTCCGGCCGAGATGGAACGCGGCAGCGTGCTGGTCTGGCACGGCAGCCTGTGGCACGGCGGTGGGGCCAACACCACCAAGACCCGGCGTGTCGGCATTGCCATGAACTACTGCGCCGGGTACATCCGCCAACAGGAGAACCAGCAGCTGGGCATTCCCCAGGACACTGCACGTCGGTTCCCTCGTCGGCTGCAGGAGCTGGTCGGATACGGCATCTACAACGGTCTCATCGGCCATATCGACAAGACGCTCCCTGCCGCACGGCTCCTAGCCGACGACACCGAGAGCTCCATGATCTGGGACTCGGCCACTCCTCCAGCTTGAGCGACACCTAGCCTGCCGGCCCGAGGTCGACCCCATGTCCTTCGATCCGGAAATAGCCCCTGAGCAGTTCTTCTGCCGATCAAGGACCAGAGGCGGCGGGCGGAATCGAACCGCCGTACGGGGCTTTGCAGGCCCCTGCCTAAACCACTCGGCCACGCCGCCTGGGCGTCCCGGGAGCCTACCGTGATCGGAACAGTGGGTAGAGCCCTACCATCGGTATCCCAAGTCGGGGGACGCTCCACGTCTAGGTCGGGAGCGACGGCCGGGGATTACTTACGGCGCCCGACGACCAGCCAGGCGATGAGGCCGATGACGGCAATCACGAAGATGAACTTGATGGCGAACCAGATCACGCCCACCACGAAATGGAGCAGAGCGAACGCCACCAAGGCCGCGATGACCCCTCCGCCGATCAACAGCACGAGGTCGAAAGTCTTGAGTCCCGATCGGTCATCGCTCACAGCAATCAACGCTATCGCAGCGCTCATCAGTCCAGTTGGCACCCCTCGGTCACTTCCGCCGAACCGTCTCGGTGGTACCGTCCACTGATGTCCCTGCGGGAACGACGCCAGTCGCTTATCGAGCAGGTCGATCTGCAGGGCGACGCATTCTGTCGGGCCTACAGCGATGCCGCCGATTCGTGGCTCGATGGCCTCTTCGATGCTGCCACCGGCGGAGACGCGCGGGGACTGGCTCTGGTGGCCGTCGGCGGTTACGGCCGGGGGGAACTGTGCCCATTCAGCGATCTCGATGTGGTCCTCGTCCACCGGGGACGAAGGGATGTCTCCGGCATCGCCGATCGGATCTGGTATCCGGTGTGGGACCAAGGTATTCACCTCGACCACAGCGTGAGAAAGCCCAATGAGGTGCTCAAGGTCGCCTCAGACGACCTCCGCACGGCACTCGGCCTTCTCGACGCCCGGGTGGTCTGCGGCGACCTCGATGTAGCGGATCCGCTGATCGCCACCGCACGGGCGCGATGGGTCGAGCAGAAGCCCCCCTGGGTCGATGACCTGTCGGAACGGGTCTTGGAGCGTCACGCCGCCCATGGTGACGTTGCGTTCCTTCTCGAGCCGGACCTCAAAGAAGCACACGGCGGGCTCCGCGACGCCGCCGCCCTCCGGGCCCTTGTGCTGGCGGTCCCCGAACTGGCGGACAACGTCGACTCGGTTGCCGTCGCCGAGTCGCAATCTGTGCTGACCCGAGTGCGAGTGGAACTACAGCGGCGATCTGCCCATGAGCTGAACAAGCTCCTGTTGCAAGAGCAGGATCAGATTGCCGCCGCGCTGGGTGAGACCGACGCCGACAGCCTGATGCTTACGGTGGCCGAGGCCGGTCGAACCATCGCCTGGGAGGGCGACGACGCATGGTGGCGGCGCCGACAGTGGGCCAAGTACACGACATACGGGCGCGGACGGCGCCGAGGTCGAGGGCGCGCCGCGTCACCGGAGAGCACCACCACGCCGACCCATGATCCCGGGGTAGGGCTGCACGACGGCGAAGTGGTCCTCCTACCCGACGCCGACCTCGCCGATGCCGCCCTTCCCGTACACCTTGCTGCCGTGGCGGCCGAGCGCAACGTGCCCATCGCCCGGGAGGCGTTGAACCTCCTCGGTCGGGAAGCACCCGCCCCGACTACACCATGGTCCGATGACCTGCGCCGGACCCTCGTCCGCGTGCTGGCCACCGGACCTCCGGCCATCTCCGCCCTCGAAGCCCTCGACCAGCGAGAACTGTTCGCCCGGTTCCTGCCTGAGTGGGGAGCGGTGCGCAACAAACCGCAGCGAAACGCCTACCACCGATTCACCGTCGATCGTCATCTGCTCGAGGCCACGGCCAACGCCGCCACCCTGGCTCACCGGGTTGAGCGCCCCGACCTCCTCTTGATCGGCACGCTGCTCCACGACATCGGCAAGGGATTCCCCGGCGACCACACCGATGTGGGCATCGGGCTGGTAGCCGAGATCGCCACCCGGATGGGCTTTCCTCCTGGCGACGTCGACGTCCTGGTGTTGCTGGTCCGGCTCCACCTACTCCTTCCTGAAATGGCCACCAGGCGGGATCTCGATGACCCGGCCACCGCTGAGCGGATGGCCAAGGAAGTTGGCGATCGGTCGACGCTCGACCTGCTGGCCGCTCTGGTCGAAGCGGACAGCCTGGCCACGGGTCCGTCGGCCTGGGGCTCGTGGAAGGCCGGACTGGTTGCCGATCTGGTGGTCCGGACCAAGCGCCTCTTGGCCGGTGAGAAGTTCGCCCCACCGACGTCGTGGGTCACCGACGAGCATCACCGGATGATGGAGGCCGTCCGCAGCAGCGGGAACCCGACTCTCACCATCGATGACCTGACGTTGACGGTGGTGGCACCCGACCATCCCGGTCTCTTCGCGCAGGTTACCGGTGTACTGGCCCTTCACGGGCTGAACGTACGGTCGGCCAACGTCGCCGGTGAAGCCGGGGTGGCCGTCGAAATGTTCACCGTCGAGCCCTCTCGGGGCCGCTGGCCCCAGAGCAGTCGCCTCTCCGACGACCTGGCCAAGGTGGTCGACGGCACGCTGGCCCTCGCTGACCGCCTGGCCGAGAGGGCCCGGGCGTACCGCACCGAGAAACGGCCCGTCGCCCCCCAGCATGTGGCCACCGAGATCACCGTGGACAACTCGGCCTCGGCCTCGGCCACCGTCATCGAGGTGCGGGCGGAAGACGTCGTGGGACAGCTCCACCGGATCACCCAGGCCCTGTTCGAGTGCGATCTCGATGTGATCTCGGCCAGGGTCAACACCTTTGGGGCCGCCGTGGTGGACGCGTTCTACGTCCGTGGCCCCGACGGTCAGAAGGTCACCGATACCGACCTTCTGGGCAAGGTCGAGGCCGCCGTTCGGCTCGGCGTGGCCGAGCAATCGAGATTGTAGGTTCCGGCGCACGAATTACCAGGTCAGCTGGTAGCATGCCGGCGGACGGAGAGCATGATGCCTGGACCGACACCACGACCGCATAGCCCCCGAGGGCACAGCCGGCCGGCGAGACGCCGGCCGATTCTTGTATTTGCCCTGGTGGTGGTGGCCGCGCTCGTAATTGCCGGAGCATCCACCGTGATCATACGGATGACCGCCACCACGGCCGACGCCTCCCCCTCGGCCCCATCGCCCAAGACGACGGCGATCAGCAAGGCGGCGCTGACCGTGGTCGGCACCACCCCCGCCGACACCGCTGCCAACGTGGCCTCCGACAGCACCATCACGGTGAATGTCTCCACGCCACTTGCTGCCAACACCCCGATGCCCACCCTCACGCCTCCGGTGGCCGGAACGTGGCAGCACATGACTCCGACCACGCTGGTCTTCCAGCCGACGAGCCCCTTCGTCCCCTCGTCGGTCGAGACAGTCACCATCCCCTCGGGGGCCACAGGGCTGCAGAGTGCTGGTGGCCGAACCCTCGACCAGCCCTCCACTGTCCACTTCTCGATCGCCGCCGGATCGACCCTTCGCCTACAGGAACTGCTGGCCCAGTTGGGCTACTTGCCCCTGACATTCACGTCGACCGCACCGCTGAGCTCGCCACAAGAAATGGCCCAGCCACAAGTGGGTACGTTCGCATGGCGGTGGGCGATGCCGGCATCTCTCGAGTCTCTGTGGACACAGGGAACTGACAACGTCATCACCCATGGGGCGGTCATGACCTTCCAGGACCAAAATGGTCTCGGAACCGACGGCTTCGCCGGTCCCCAGGTGTGGCAGAAGCTGCTGGACAACGTGGCGGCCAGCAAGGTGAACACTGTCGCCTACACGTACGCATATGTATCCCAGGCCCTGCCGCAGACCCTGACCGTCTACAGCAACGGTGCCGTCGCCTACACCACCCCGGCCAACACCGGCGTCGCGGCCGCACCGACGGCCCAGGGCACGTTCCCCGTCTACCTGCGATACACGGTGACCACCATGAGCGGTACCAATCCCGACGGCAGTCACTACTCGGACCCGGGCATCCCGTGGGTTAGCTACTTCAACGGTGGGGATGGTCTGCACGGTTTCGACCGGTCCAGCTACGGGACGCCCCAGAGCGTCGGATGCGTGGAGCTACCGCCGGCCAACGCCGCCGTGGTCTACCCGCTGACCCCGATCGGCACGCTGGTCACCGTCAACTGATCGGCAGTCAGCCAGACCGCGTCTAAAGCCGATACCTCTTGAGCTGGTCGGCCAACGCCCGAAACGCTCTCCCCCGGTGGGAGAGACCGTGTTTTTCCCCTGCGGGCATCTGAGCGAACGTGCGGCCCCCGCCGCCCTCGGGCACGAACAGGGGGTCGTATCCGAATCCGCCCGTACCAACCGGCTCGCTGGCAATAGTGCCGATCACCTCGCCCTCGGCCAGCAGCTCGTCACCACCGGGGAAGGCCACCAGCGCCACCGTACGGAACCGGGCCCTTCGTTGGGACGGCTCCGTTGCACCCACTGAGGCCAGCTCCCGGACCAACTTGGCCACGTTGTCGGCGTAGGTGGCGTCCTCGCCGGCAAAACGGGCCGAGTAGACACCGGGAGCGCCACCGAGGGCCCCTACCTCCAGTCCGGTGTCGTCGGCCACCGCCGGCTCGCCAGTGGCCTCCATGATGGCGACCGCCTTCAGGCGGGCGTTGTCGGCCAACGTGTCACCGTCTTCGACCACGTCGGGAACCGACGCCGGGCGAGGAATGAGGACCAAGCCGGGAACCGTGCTCAAGATGTCGGCGATCTCAGCTGCTTTGTCAGGATTGGCGCTGGCCAGCACCAGGCGTAGCTGGGCCGGATCGGTCACCGACGGGCCGGGGGCTCAGCCACCACTGCCGCCTGGAGGTCGAGGAGCTGGGCGATGCCGTGCTCGGCCAGACTGAGCATCTCATCGAGCTCACCTTTGGTGAAGGGCATCCCCTCGGCTGTCCCCTGGACTTCCACGAAGCGACCGGACGACGTCATCACCACGTTCATGTCGACTTCGGCGCGACTGTCCTCCTCGTAGGGAAGATCGAGCAGGCACACCCCGTCGACCACGCCTACCGAGACGGCCGCTACCGCTTCGGTCAGCGGGTTGGCTCGAAGTGTGCCCTTTTGTACCAGCCGGGTCAGCGCATCGTGCAGGGCGACGTAGGCGCCACAGATGGATGCCGTCCTGGTGCCTCCGTCGGCCTGGAGCACGTCGCAGTCCACGGTGATCTGGAGCTCGCCCAGGGCGACCATGTCGCACACCGATCGCAGCGAGCGCCCGATCAGGCGTTGGATCTCCTGGGTGCGCCCGGACTGGCGGCCCTTGGCCGCCTCTCGGGACACCCGCTCGCCGGTGGACCCGGGCAACAGCGAGTACTCGGCTGTCACCCAACCCTTGCCCGTGCCCCGCATCCAGGGCGGGACTCGTTCCTCCACCGATGCCGTGCACAGCACCCGGGTCCGTCCCATGGACACCAGCACCGATCCTGGTGCGAACACGGTGAAGTCCCGCTCGAACGTGGCTGAGCGGAGCTCATCGGTGGCTCGACCATCCCCTCGTTTCCCTCGAGGGTCGGTAGTGGCTGTTGCTTCGGTCACAGCGTGAATTCCTTTCCGATCTGGGCCTGTTCCACGACACCGCCATATGACTCAGTGGCTTCGTCCGCCACAGCAGACGCGTTCACCGTGGGCCAGCGGTGCGTGAGAACGAGCCTGCGCGCCCCGGTCGCCCGGGCCTGCATGCCCGCCTGTCTGGCGCTCATGTGCCCGGCGACTCCCTCATGCTTGCTGGTGAACGTGGCCTCGCACACGACGAGGTCGAGGTCGGGGCCGAGTTCGCCGAGCGACCAATCGGGCCCGGAGTCGGCAGAGTACCCCAGCGACCGGCCGCCCCCGTCGATCCTGACGGCCACGGTCTCGGGACTGT
>JAUTXB010000062.1 GCA_030838245.1 Acidimicrobiaceae bacterium | reverse complement strand
CGGCGCGGCCTGCACCCAGTGCTCCGCCCCGGCCCGAGCCCGTGCCCAGTGCCTCGTCGGCACCCGAGGCGGTCGCCATGGCCACCGAGGCACCATCGGTGTCCTCGGGCAACGGGCAGGTCCTCTCGCCGGTCGTGCGGAAGCTGATGACCGAGAACGGGATCGACCCCTCGCAGGTCACCGGCACCGGGTTGGGCAACCGCATCACTCGAGACGATGTCGAGGCAGTCATCGCGGCCGGATCGAATACCCGCACTTCCGCTCCCTCCCAGCCGGCCCCGGCTCAAGCGACTCCCTCCCAGCCGCCCGCCTCGCAACCGCTCCCCGGCCCGGTGGCCGCACAGGCACCGTCGCGCCCCGACGGGCGCGACCAGGTCGTCCCGTTCACCAACATCCGGCGCCGGACGGCCGAGCACATGGTGCGGTCCAAGGCGACCTCGCCCCATACGCTCATGGTCAAAGAGGCCGACTACGAGCGGGTCGAGCAGGTCCGCCGAGCCCACGGCGATCGGTTCAGGTCCGAGGAGGGGTTCAACCTCTCCTACCTCCCCTTCGCCGCCCGAGCTGCGGTGGAAGCCCTCGGGGACTTCCCCCACCTCAACTCGTCGGTGGGCGAAGACGCGCTGATCGTTCACTACGACGTGAACCTCGGGATCGCCGTCGATCTCGACAACGAGGGGCTCATTGTGCCCGTGGTGCACCATGCCGAGGAGCTGACCCTCCGCGGCATGGCCCGGAGGATCCGCGACCTGGCCGACAGGGCCCGGACCAAGCGGTTGAGCGCCGATGACATCAGCGGCGGCACCTTCTCGATCACCAACGCCGGACCGTTCGGGACCCTGCTGACCGGTGCGATCATCAACCAGCCCCAGGTGGCCATCCTGTCAACCGACGGAGTGTCCCGGAAGCCGGTGGTCGTGCAGTTGCCCGACGGGAGCGAGTCGATCGCCATCCACTCGATGGGCCTGTTGGCCATGACCTTCGACCACCGGGCCGTGGACGGGGCGTACGTGGCCCGTTTCCTGGCTCGAATGTCCGAGATCCTCGTCGAACGAGACTGGGCGAGCGAGCTCTAGGCCCAGTGGCCGCCACCCCGCTCCGAGCCCGTTGGTTGGGGCGCGTCCCCTACCGGGAGGCATGGGCCCTGCAGCGGGCGCTCGTCCGCCGATCGGCGGACGACTACTTCTTGTTGCTCGAGCACCCACCCGTCTACACGCTCGGGGTTCGCGCCGACCCGGCAAACGTGCTCGTAGACCCGGCCTCGGTGGGTGCCGACCTGGTGCCGACCGACCGGGGAGGGGACGTGACCTATCACGGTCCCGGCCAGCTGGTCGGCTATCCGATCCTGTCGGTGCCGAGGGATCCGGCCAGTGGGCCCGCACACGTCCACCAGGTGGAACAGGTGATGATCGACACCCTGGTGGCCCTGGGGCTTCCGGCTGCCACCGTCGGACGTCTGGACGGCTACCCCGGCGTGTGGGTAGGGATCGACGGGACCGGACCGGGTGGCCGCGGCCCCGGCGCACCCCGCAAGATCTGTGCCATCGGGGTACGCACCTCGAGGGGGCGAACGATGCACGGCTTCGCCCTCAACGTGCGTCCCGATCTGAGCATGTTCGAGCACATCGTTCCCTGCGGGATCGCCGACAAGGCCGTGACCTCCCTCGAGGCTGAGGGCGTGCCCGCCACTATGTCCGAGGCGGTGGATGCCGTCGTCGCTACGGCCGTGGCTCGCTGGGCCCCGGCCGGAGGTCTCCTCGACTTCCAGCGGGTGGTGGACGGAGCCGGTGTCGGAGACCTTCGGGTCCCCGAGGAACCGGGGGGACGAGCGGTCCCACAGGAACTACCGGTCCTAGAGGAACAGAGCCCGGGCCAACCGTCTCCCACGCCCGTCCCGGTGAGTCTCGGTCACAGGCCGGGCGCTGAGCGGTCCCTCGACCGTCGACTTCGCCGTTCGGGTGTGGACCCGGCGGCAGGGCTGTCGCTGCGTGAGCGGAAGCCGCCGTGGCTGCGGGTGCCGGTGACGATGGGGACGGGCTTCCGGGAACTGCGCCACGACCTGCGCGACCTCGACCTGGTCACGGTGTGCGAGGAGGCGGGCTGCCCCAACATCTACGAGTGCTGGGCCGATGGCACGGCCACCTTCATGATCAACGGGTCCCGCTGTACCCGCGCCTGTGGGTTCTGCCAGGTCGACACCCGCCACCCCCTTCCTCTCGACCCGGACGAGCCGAGCCGGGTGGCCGAAGCGGTGGCCCGGATGGGGCTGGCCCATGCCGTCGTGACCTGCGTGGCCCGCGACGACCTGGCCGACGGTGGGGCCGGCGCCTTCACCGAGACCATCGAGGCCATCCGTTCCGCCCGCCCGGGCACGGCCGTCGAGGTGCTCATCTCCGACTGCAAGGGCGACGACGGCTCGCTGCAGACCATCTTCTCCGCCCGGCCCGACGTGCTCAACCACAACATCGAGACGGTGGCCCGGCTGCAGCGGGCCGTGCGCCCGTCGGCCGGATACGCCCGGAGCCTGAGCGTGCTGGCCCGGGCCGCAGCTGCCGGGCTGACGGTGAAGTCCGGCCTCATCCTGGGCATGGGCGAGCGTGAGGACGAGGTGCTGTCCACCTTGGCCGACCTGCGATCGGTGGGCGTCGACATCGTCACCATGGGCCAGTACCTGCGGCCCAGCGCCAGCCACCTGCCCGTGGCCCGGTGGTGGCGACCCGAGGAGTTCGACGCCATCCAGCGAGCCGGGATGGCCATGGGATTCGCCCATGTACAGGCATCGCCACTGACCCGGTCGAGCTATCACGCCCGAGAGGCCGCCGGTGCCGCCTCCCCGGCTCAAGCCTCCCCGGTTGCTGTCCCGCTCAGCCCGCGGCCGGCATCCCCGGGGTCCGAACCGGCCGAAGCTGTGCTCGCCGGCTCGTGATCGAGCTGGGTGCGGCGGCCCGGGCCAGCCGGGCACAGCGCATGGCCAGCGTGCGGGCGCGCATGGAGGCGATCGGGGTCGACGCCCTCCTCTTGTCCCACGGAGCCGACCTGCCTTGGCTCACCGGGTACGAGGCGATGCCGCTCGAGCGCCTGACCGTGCTGGTCCTCCCGTTGGTCGGGGACCCGACGCTGGTGGTGGCGGGCCTCGAGGCTCCGCGGGTGGCATTGGCTGACGAGCTGTTTGCCGTCCGGCCGTGGTCGGACGACGAGGATCCCGTGGCCATCACCGCGTCACTGCTCGAGTCCGGCCCCGGAGGGAACGAACGCC
>JAUTXB010000047.1 GCA_030838245.1 Acidimicrobiaceae bacterium | reverse complement strand
CACTCGGTTAGACAGTGCCATTGGGTTAGGCAGCCACTCGATGCGCCAGCCAGTCAGGGAGCGGGCTACCCGGAGACCGGGCCACCGCCTACGGGCCGGTTGCCGCCGACATGGTGATGAAATCCCTGGCCCACGACGGTTGGAAGTACCGAGTGGGAGTGCCGACCATGGTGGGCAAGAGGTCGGTGCCGTTCGCCGGCGAGGCCGGACCGGTCGCCGCCACTGGCGCGTAGGTGGCCAAGTTCACCCAGTCGGTGTTGAAATCGAGCTCCATGGCCCGAACCGCACCGGCGCGGACCAACATGTCGGCCAGCGTGGTGATGTTGAGCCCGGGACCGCCCACGTAGACGAGAGCGCCGGTCGCCGTCACCCCAACTCCTGACCGCCACACGTAGACCTGGTTGCCCAGGGTCGCCCCCCACTGGGTGGTGTCGCTGGCGTTCAGGCCCGGGACGGGTTTACCCGCGTCGACCAGGAGATTCAGGTTCTGGCGCACGGCAACGACATTGGGCGTCATGGTCAGTCCGTCCTGACCCCACGCGCCGACCGTCGAGGAGCCGTCCTTGTAGATCACGAACGAGGCGGCTCCGGTCCGAAGCGGGGCCACGATGCGTCCGTCCGTGTAGTACCCGCCGTTCGCATCCTGCATGCGGAACCCGGCGTTGAAGGCGGTAACGAGGGTTGAGGCCGGCCCCGCTTGGACGGGCGCGGTGTGGGTATAGGGGCCGCCGCCGGGAACGGAGCTGCCCGAGTACAGCGTGGCGTGGAGCAACTTCGTGTCCATCCAGGCAACGCCGACCACGAGGCTGGTGTGGATGGGATCCGGTCGTAAGGTCGTCTCGTAGACGGCGGGGATTCCGCCGACCAGCCGCCCGGCCGGCGACCACTGGCCTTCACCGGGGATCGGGGGGTTGGCGAACGGCTGTATGGGTGACGGCGCCGGAAGATGCGGTGGTCCTGACGTGTTGCTGGCCACCTGGCCGTGGGGGAGCACGATCGCCCCCTTTGGCGGTGTGCCCCCGACGGGAGGCTGGTGATGGCTGTACCAGACGTTCTCGGTCCACGTGACGATTCCTCCTCCGCCGTGGGCACGGGCCCATTCGGCGAACCGGGCGCTGACCGACGTGCCCAATGTGGGATTGGCCAGTGCTCCCCCCAAGGAGACACCGCTGAGGACCAAGAAGATCGACAACGAGACGAGCACGGCAACGACAAGTCGTCGCCTCCAGGTTCGTTTCGGCCGACGGCCGCTGGCACCACGCATGGCTCAGCCGTCGCTCGGGGTGTTCGGCGCGGGGATCCTGCCGCCGCTTCGCCGATCAGCCATGGTGCACCCCTCCGGCGGCCAACCACCGGCCGATCTCGGGCACGGTGATCAGGGCGAGGACGAAGCCCAGGGCCAGGCTCACGACGATGCTCCATTGGCGCAGCCCCGCCCCGCGCACCTGGCGGCGGGTGCGGTGCATCCAGTCTCGAGGCGCCAGCCGGGCGGTGTCGAGGATGTGCCCGAGCACATGAATCACCATGGCGGCGATCCATACGATGAAGCTGGCCTTGTGCAGGAGCAACAGCCGGTCGTGCCAGGACGTGGGAGCCAGCAGCAGGGCGATCCCCGAAGCGAAGACCACGATCGTCAGGGCAACCAGCAGGGGACCGAGCAGGCGGAGGACCAAGGGCGGCGGGCCCTTTCGTCGGTACTCGGGAGAGCCCAGGTAGTACCGAGCGAACCGCCAGGTGGTGCTGCCCACCTTCAGGAGCACCGGCGGAACGAGCAACATGCCGATGAAGACGTGAGGGGTGAGCAACGGCCGGATCCGGAGGATGGTCACTCCCTCGGCGGCGAGCAGCACGAAGAGCACGACGGCCACCGACGCGGTGAGCCGGGCGTTCGCCTCCACGCCGGCCTCTTGGCGACGAAGGCCACGTCGCCCTTGTGGTCGGTCGTACTGGACCAACTCATCGGTCATGACGCCCGGCGCTTCCCGGTGCGCTCAGCGCTCGCCGGGCCACTGACAGGCCGGCGGCTCTCCACCAGATGGAGGGCCAGGCGAGGACACGAGGTGACGGCGCGTTGCGCATGCTCGCGGAGCGGCAGCGGGATCTCCTCGTCGTCGATGATCGGGTACCCCCAGGGGTCCAGATGAATGCGCTCGGGAAAGAGCTCGGCGCAGAGCCCGTGACCGTCGCACATGATCGGGTCGACCACGATCCGTACCCGCCGGCCCGTCATCGTGTCGCCCCACCGGTCAGCCCGGCAGCTGGTCGGGGACAGGGCAGCATGCCCGGGGCGTTGACCAGCGGGCATGGGCCGCCGCGCAGGTGGGCGGTGACTTCGTCGGTGAAGACCGACAGGGCACTGCGCACGAACCGGGTGACCCCGTCGGGGTGCCGGCACGCCCCTCGTCCGTCGACGAGGTCGCAGAGATCGAGGACGGACCGGACGCCGCCACGGACCACGGCGGGCTGATAGGCAAGCGCCTGGGTCATGTCGGCCAACCCGGCCAGCCCGTGGATGCACGGCCCACACTGGCCCGCTCCTTGTTCTTCCATGTACCGGACCACGCGAGCTGTCTCCACCAGCGGGCACACGCCACGGGGGAGCAGGGCGACGACGCCGGCACCGAGGGTGGACTGGGCCCGCCGGGCTGCTTCTTCGCTGAGGGTGAGGTCGAACAGCGTGGGCACGGCGACCCAGCTGCCGCCGTAACCGCCGAGGAGCGCGCCCTGGTAGTGGGCGACGGCGCTGGCCGCGTCGGTTAGGTCGAGGACGTCCCGGAGTGGTATGCCCAGCGGTGCCTCGACCACGTGGGGGTGTGCCCATCGGCCGGTGACCGTCATGAGCATGGTGCCCGGAGACGCTTTGGTTCCGATCGAGCGGAACCAGTCGGCGCCGAACCGTGCGATCAGAGCCACGTGGGCGAGGGTCTCGACGTTTTGGACCAAGGTGGGGCGGTTGTTCACTCCTCGCTCACGGATCGGGTCGATGTCGATGAAGGTGGGCACGGCCTCTCGTCGCCCATTGAGCACGTTGACCACGGCCGACTCCTGGCCGGCGATGAACCGGTCCGGTGCAGCCACCACCTCGATGTCGAAGGAATCGATCCCCAGGGGGCGCCGGGCGTCGATGGCGGCCTCCGTTGCTCGGACCAGAGGTCGGGGCACGTACATCACCACTTGGGCGGCGTCGAGGGCGGCCGCGGCCAACGAGAGCCCGTCGAGCACCAAATGGGGCAGCCGGGTGAGCAAGAAGGCATCCTTGGTGCTGGCCGGCTCACCCTCGGCCCCGTTGCCCACGACAACGGTGTGCCGCAGTCGGCCGTGCCGTATGGAACGCCACTTGGTGGCGACGGGAAACCAGGCACCCCCGTGACCGGTCAGTCCGCTAGCGGCGAGGGTGTCGATGAGCTCGACGCTGGAGTGAAACGGGGCGGGGCCCCAGCGAGCAAGGTGCTCGTCGATGCCGACGGAGCCATCCTCCGGTGTCAGCCCGGCCAGCAGGCGGGGGAGGGCCGTCGCCGTCGGTGCGGGCATGGGCCGATGTGTCGTCGAGGTTCTCATTGTCCCGTTCATTTCGTCGTCGATCCCGAGAGGGTGCCGTTCACCGTCCCGTTGGACTGGTTCAGGTTCAACTGCATAGTGAGCTTCATCGACCCGGTTGGCCCGCTGACGGTCGCGCCGATGGTCGACCCCTGCAGGGCGGTGACCGATCCGGTGTCTTGCCCCCAGGTGACCTGGCTCGACGACATGGCGACGCCCCCGTTGACCGCGGTGCCGATGAGCTTGACCACCAAAGGGGCTGTCGAACCCGACCGGGTCATGGTCAGGACCACCGCGACCTGGCCGTCTCGGTTGGGGGCCGAGGTCTGGAACGTTCCCTGAATGGCGCTGGTGAAGGGCGGAGCGGGGAGGGCGCCCGTCGACGGTGGAGCCGTCGTCGACTGGGTCGATCCGGGCGTCGTCGTCGACCCGGTTGCGGCTGCACTCGACGAGGAAGTCGGCGCAAAGCTGGCGTTCAGCTGGGCGAGCAGGGCCGGCGAGGTACCCGCTCGATGTGACCATCCGGGACGGAGCGGCCCGAGGACAGCGACGATCCCGATGGCGATGAGGCTCAGGACCCCGATGGTTGCGGCGATAAGTCGTCTGGTCGGCGAGAAGGTGCGACCGGTCACCAAGCGCCAGGCGATGGCGACGACGACGGCAACGACACAGACGACGGTGACCACCAGGGACACGGACAGCCGGGTGTCGCTTCCCGAACCGAGACCGTGGAGCAGGGCGATGGGCCAGCACAGATAGGCAAGCCAGTGGACCCCCCGCCAGGCCCGGACACCGATCCGTTTCCGGAAGGCACTGGTGATGGCCACCGCAAGCAGCAGGTCGAGGGCCACCGCGCCGAAGCCCACCCAGAGCGGCCGGTAGGCGGTGCGGAACGGGATCACCGCGTCGAGGAACCCGATGGGCACGTAACCGTCGGCCACGGTGGTGACGACGTGCACAGCGATGAGGACGATGCAGAACAGGGAGAGGTTGCGATGCATCGTTTGGGATAGGAACCGCGGCCAGCGTTCGGTTGTCCACCCCACCGAAGCGACGATGCCGAGCACGACGGTGGCCGAGAGCAGGACGAGCGAGACCAGCCCAGTGGCCCGGGTCAGGTACCACAGGGAGGTGTAGCCGTGACCGACTGCTACCAGGGTCGGCGAAATCATCCCGTCTGCACCCCGGTGAAGTGGACCGCGTCGTCCGGCCAACCGGCGACGCATGTCACGATCCCGTCCGAGGCCACCAGCCGGGACGGAAGCCCTCGCGACGTGAGCCAGGCGATGGCGTGGCGCCCCTTGACCATGGCCGCAGTGGATGCGGCGTTGGCATCGACACAGGTCGCCGCGGCCACCGAGACGGTGCGCCAGATGGGCTCGACCGGTTGACCCGTCGAGGGATCGAGGATGTGGTGTACGAGGTGTCCACCCAAGCGCCACTGTCGAACGGCGGTCCCCGACGTGGCCAGCCCTCCCGCACCGATGGCCACGGCCCCGCCCGTTGGCACGCCGCCCGAGATGTCGCCCAGGCCGATCCGGAAGCCGCCCAATGGTGCCGGCCCGGCGACGGCGACGTCGCCACCCAGGGAAACGAGCGCGCCACAGCCGTAGCGGCCGTGGACCTGTCCGGCGACGCGATCTGCCACCCATGCCTTGGCTGTGGCCCCGAGATCGATGTGCGCTCCTGCCGGCACTCGCACGCGGCGCGTCGACGTGTCGATCTCGATGCTCTTCCAGCCCGGGACGGGACGACTGGCGGGCAGGCCGCCGTCCACGCCGTTGGCGATCTCGGAGAAGTCACGGTCATACCCGAGGAGGGACAGGGCACCACCGACGGTTGGGTCCACTGCTCCGTCGGTCGCTTCGGCCACCCGCACAGCGACGACGAGGACCTCGAAAAGGTGGGGGCTGACAACGGTCCACTCCCCGTCGGCGCGCTGGAGGCGCGAGATCTCCGAATCGGCCCGGAACCTGCTGGCCACGCGGTCGATCAGGTCGAGCTCGGAGCGGAGCATGGCCGCTGCGGCCACCAGGACGCCCGGGTCGGTGACCACCAGCTCCGCCCTGGTGCCAAGAGCTCGGATCCGATAGGAGACCTCGCGGTCGATCGTCTGGGGCCCGCCCACCGCTGTCAACTGGCTCCGGTGGTGACGTGTACCGGGCGTGGCGTCGTGACGGGCGGGCTGGGCGGAGCCGTGACCGTCGGGCTAGTCGTGGCGGGGGCCGATGAACCTGATGACGGCGCGGTTGTCGGAGTTGTGGTCGCCGGAGGAGCCGTGGTGGCGGTGGTCTGGCTGGCCGGGGTGGCGCTGTGGCCGGGCAACGCGTTGGCGACATAGAGGCCCAACGCGCCCACGGCAGCTACGACGCCAACGGCGACGCCCTTGGTGAGCGAGCGGACCCGGCGCAGCGAGTCATCGCGGCGACCCCGTGCCGCTCGATTGCTCCCGGATTCGTGCTGGTGCCTGGTCGGTGCCATGCCTCCACGGTACGGAGCCAGCCTTACGATCACATGAAGCGAAGATGAGAATCAGTTAAGAATGCGGCACGAGGCCAGTAAGAAGGCCACTAAGGCGCCTGGTCACGAACAAGATCAGGTCGGCGCGACCGGATGCTGCTCGGCCGGCTGATCGGCGGCTTCGGTGGGCGCTGCCTCGGTTGGGGGCCTTCGGCCTCGAAGGTACCGTCTCGGTCGTGGGCCGCTTCCCCGTTGCCCTGCTCCCTTTCGCCACGACACCTCCATTCTCGCCCCCCCGAGCGGGGCGGTCCGGATCGACCAGGTGCCCTCGGTGGCCCGCACGACGGAGTCGGCGATGGCCAGGCCCAGGCCCGTTCCGCCCGGAGTATCGACGCCACGATGGAAACGGTCGAAGACCAATTCCCGGTCTTCGGGCCCGATCCCCGGTCCCGAGTCGTCTACGTCGAGGACGATCCGGGCTCCCGATGTCCGAACACCCACCTCGACCACACCGCCCCGACCGGCATAGCGACAGGCGTTGTCGACCAGCACCCCGATGAGGCGGTCGATCCACGCCGGGCTGGCGTGCAAGAGGGCGGGATCTTTGCCTTCGTGATGGAACCTGAGCGTGACCGCACGGGCCGCGGCAACCGCCTGGAACCGATCGACGCAGGTCTCGGCGGTCCCGGCCACATCTACGCCGTCCCCGTCGGCCACCCGCGGGTGCTCATGGTCGACACGGGCCAACCACAAGAGGTCGTCGACGATGCTCCGAAGCCGTTGGCCTTCACCGGCGACGCGATGGAGGACGTCCCGGTAGGCGTCGGCCGTGCGGGGACGGCTCAAGGCCAGGTCCACCTCGGCTTCGATCACGCTCAGGGGTGTCCGCAGCTCGTGCGAGGCGTCGGCGGTGAACTCAGCCTGGCGTTGGCGCACCAGCTCGAGTGGCGCCGAGGCTCGCAGTCCGATGACCAATGAGCCACCGAACACCACGACCAGGACTGCGGCGCCGAGAATGGTCTCGAAGAGCAAGAGCGTGCTCTGCACCCGCTGGATCTGCCCGATGCTCTCGCCGGCCACCAGCCAACCCGAGGCCGTCTTGACCGTCTCGAACCGGAAAGACGTTCCCCCGGCGGGAAGTGTGACGGGGCCGCCGCTCCACTGACGGTGGGGCAGCGACGGGGCACCGGCTGTCAAGGTGGTGACGGCTCCGGCCGGTGAGACGAGCCACACGAAGGCCGGTGCATCGTCGACATCGCGGTCGCGGTGCACCGTCGGCGCTCCCGACTTGGGAACGCTCAAAATGTCTCGCTGCGCGTCTTTGAGGCGATCGGTGAGGTGACTGTCGGCCTGGCTCGTGAGCCGGTGAACGACGAACACGTTGAGCACGACCACGGCGACGAGGTAGCCGGCCATGACGATGACGGTGGCCATGGCCGCAACCCGGGCGGCATGGAGCCGGCGCGATCCCTGGGTCCTCACGCTGGCGCCTTGCGTTCGTTGGCCACCGGGACAACCTACCGATGGTTCCTGACAATCACATGAAGGGCTGGAGCAGGTTCTACCATTGAGATCGAGTCAGGGGGGAGGGGCACGGTGACCAACCAACGGGAGAGCAACCAACCGGAGAGCACTCAACAGGAGGATAGGTGAACGGCGAATGGCCGTCGTGCCTGTTCGTGGTCTTCAGCAACCCTGGTCAGGGTGGCGAAGAGGCACTGGCTCGTTGGTACATGGAGGTGCACGGGCCCGATGCCTTCAAGAACTCGGCTTTCTCGGCGCTGCACCGTTACGAGGCGATCGGTGCCTACGACGCCCGCTTTCTCGCCGTCTGGGAGTGTGCCTTCACCTCGCTCGAGGACGCCCGCTCGCAGATCGTGCCCCGTTCTTCTGGGTTGCGAGACAAGAACAGGATCACCGACGACCTGGTCGTCGTGTGGTCGAGCATGAACTTCCTGGCTGGCGAACCGGTCTGCGCCCATGCGGGCGCCGATGCGGGCGCCGTCGCCACCCTCACCCTGGTCGAGGGAGGGTTCTTCGAGGTGCCGACGGCCACCACTTACCAGTACGGCGGCGTCGTGCTCTACGAGAGCCCGAACAGCCCGACGGACGTTGCCGCGGCATGGTCGGGCCGGGGCAAAGAGGGCATCGCTCCTCATGGCCCGTACCGAAATGTGTTCGACCACCCCGAGTCCTGGCCACCGCCTGGTGAGGTGGTGGTTGACCCGTGGATCAGCCACTGGCGACCGATCGGGTCGCTCCGACGGGAGGATGGGTGATGGTCGCCACAACGTCAATTGCGGTCCATCCGGCGGAACGCACGTACCACCTGATCTCGGCCGATAGTCATGTCAACGAGCCACCGGACCTGTGGACGGACCGGATGCCCGCCGGTCTTCGTGATCGGGCGCCGCACCTCGACCACTTCGAGAAGGGAGACGGCTGGGTCTTCGAGGGTGTGCGCGACCCCCTCCCCATCGGGCTCAGCGCCTGTGCCGGCCAAGAACCGGCGTTGCGACGGGCGTGGGTCCGCTTCGAGGACATCCGGCCCGGTGGCTGGGACCCGGCGGCTCGTATCGAGGAGATCGATCGGGCCGGGGTGGATGCCGAGGTGCTGTACCCCAGCCCGCGGCTGTCGATGGCTATCTTCGCCACCACCGATCCGACACTGCACCTGGCCCTCGTGCAGGGGTACAACGATTGGCTGGACGAGTACGTGGAGCATGACATCACTCGGTTCCGGGCTCTGCCCATCCTGCCCAACCGGGGCCACCAACAGGCACTGGCCGAGATCGACCGGGTTGGCGGTCGGCCCTCCACGGGCGGTTTCCTGATCGGGGCCTTCCCCGGCGGGACGCTCACCCCTCAGCGCCAGGACGACACCGTGTTTGCCCACCTGGCCGAGCGCAACCTGGCCCTGCACGTACACGTGGCCCTGAGCCTGGCTGCGCCGGTAGTGGGAGCGACCACCAACTCTTTTCCGGCAGGCACGGGCAGTCACCGCTACGCCGGCGCGGCCGAGCCGCTGACCCAGATGATCGTCTCCGGTGTGTTCGACCGCATCCCGGCCTTGCGGATCGTCTTCGCCGAAGTTGATTGCGGCTGGGTGCCGTACTTCAAAGAGCAGATAGACGACGGCTATTTGCGCTACCGCTTTCGGTACGACATCCGGAAGTTTCCCAGCGACTATGTCCGCCAGCACGCCTATTTCACCTATGTGACCGACGGGTACGGCATCGACAACCGACACCGCATCGGTGTCGACCGCATCATGTGGTCGAGCGATTACCCGCACGGCAACTCCAACTATCCCGACGCGTGGTCGCCGGTCAAGGCATCGATGTCCGGCGTGCCCGAAGACGAGCGGACGACGATCCTCGCCGGGAATGCCATGAGCCTGTACCGCTTCGGCGCGTGATCACCGTGGGAGGAGCATCGGGCGGGCGTGCGCCGTCAAAGCGGGGGGCGGAGACGACGACGCGAGAACCCAGCGTCTTTTGTTGCACTATTACCCCTTTCGATGCCAAGCACGAGCTCGACGAGGAGGGGCTGCGGCTGCACGTCGATCGGCTCGCTCGGGGCGGCGTCGGCGCATTCGTCGGGACCTCGTCGCCCGGCGAGGGCTTCGCCTTGACGCGGGCGGAGACGGAGCGTCTCTACGGTGTCACCAAGGAGGTCATGGCCGGGCGCCAGCAGGCGCGGGTCATGGGGGTGGAACCGCACGGCGCCGAGGAAACCTACGAGCTCATCAGGATCGCCGAGTCGGTGGGGATGGACGCCATGCAGCTCTATTGCTTGGACCTCGGACATGGCAACCAGCCGATGCCGACCGAGCTCGAGCTCTTCTTCCGCACCAACCTCGAGCGCATGAACATCCCGGCGGTCCTGTCGACTCATTTCATGCTCGGGTACATGATCCCGATCGAGATGCTCGGTCGCCTGATCGACGACTATCCCCACATCATCGGGATCAACTGCACCACACGGGACCTCGACTATCTCACACAGGTCCTCGAGCTGGCCGACGAGCGGGTCGACGTGCACGTGGGAGGTCCCCAGCTGGCCCGGACCGCACTGGAGCTCGGCGGTCAGGGATTCTTGTGCACCGAGGCGATCATCGCCCCGAAACTATGCGGGTCGGTGATCAGACACCATGCCGAGGGTGACCACCGGCGTATGGCCGCGGCTCACGACCGCATCATGCAGCTGTCCGCTGTTAACCGATGGCCGGGGGGAAGCCTCCGGTTCACCAAGTCGGCGCTCCGCGCCCTCGACCTGCCCGGCTGGCATCTCCGCCCTCCCTACCTACCCCTCGACGACTCCGCCCTGGAGGAGATTGCCAGAGGGTTGGACGACCTGCGGATCGCAGAGACCGAGAGCCTCGAGCCGACGTGGGTCCGGTAGCGGTCGGCCTCAGTCGAGCAACAGCCGGCACCAGGCGTCAGCCAGCCAGCGCTCGTAGCGATCGGGCGACCAGCCGCGCTCGGTGGTGAGCATCACATAGACCTCCGAGCTGTTGGTGACCCACACGATGTCGGCGGCCTCATCGATCGACAGTCCTGTGCGGAACCCGCCGGCGTCACGAAGGTCACGGGCCAGCTTGCGCATGTTGGCCGCCCGGCGATCGCTGATCTGCTGCCAGACGTGTCGCGCTTCGGGTTCGGTGGATGAGGCATCTCGCAGGGCCAGGAAGAGCGGTGCGATGCGGGCCTGAGTCTGTCGTATGGCGTGGGCGTACATGGCCAGCTTTTTGGCCGGATCGGCTTCCGCCCGCATGGCCACGATGTGGGCGCGTTCCTCGGCGACCACGGCGTGATCGACTCCGGAGATCGCCTGCTCGATCAGCTCGCCAAGCAGAACCGACTTGCGGCCCACTAGCTCGTAGACCGTATCGACGTTGACGCCGGCCAGGGTGGCGATGGCGGCAACCGTCGTCGCCCGGTAGCCGCGCTCGAGCATGAGCTCCCGCGCCGCCTCGACGATTCGCTGTCTTGTTTCTGACGAACGGGCCCTTCGGCCAGCGGTGTCGTACGTACGCTTCTTGACTTCGCGGCTCATGGCGTTCATTATTAATCCGAGTCCACTTCGGATCAAGTCAGGAGGGCTGGGCCTTGGCCTACGCATTCACCCAGGACGTCCCAATCGACGCCACCTTTTACCAGCGCATCGTGAAAGGCGTGGGCGACGAGCCCGCCCCGGGTTTCATCGTGCACATCGCCGTCGAGCGCCCCGAGGGCGGCCTCCGCTACATCGACGTGTGGGAGTCAGAGGCGGACTGGGACCGATTCGCCGAGGAGCGACTGCACCCAGTAGTACACGGCCTGCTTGGCGAGATCTTCGGCGACCAGTTGCCGGCTGAACCCGAGCGGGTTCCCCTGTCGGTGATCCACGTCTGGGGTCCGACCGGGTCCAGGTCGTGAGCTTCGCCGGTCAGAGGTTGGTCCGGGCCACCTGACGGGGGCGCGGAAGGTCGAACCGACCGGACCGCCAGACCCAGCGATCAACCCGTGACCCGAGATGTCCCGAACATCTCGTCCAACGTGACCGGATCGAGGTTGCGCTCGGCGATCAGCGATTGGATCTGTCCGAACAGCGACAGGACCGTCGGGTGGTTCAGGTGGCCGAGGACGATCGTTCCCGGGGTGAGGTACTGCTGGGCCAGGTTCAGCAGCTGGGTGGGGCTGATCGCTTCCGAGTCACCGAAGCTGCCGTTCCACATCATGATGTTGGTGAAGCCGAGGTGGCCGGCGGTGTCGTTGATGCGCTGGTTGTAGTAGCCGTACGGCGGGCGGAACCAGGGCCGAGAAGTGATCCCGAACTTGGTCTCGATCCACTCCTCGTTCCGGTTGAGCTCGTCGGCGATGGCCACGGTGGAGAGGGTGCGCAGATCGGCGTGGGTCCAGGTGTGGTTGCCGATCTGCACCTGTTTGTTGGCGATCAGCGGCTGGAGGGTCTCCACCACTTGCGGGGTCCACAGGCGATCGTAGATGCCGTTCGGGTTGAAGGTGATGTGGACCCCGGAGCTCTGGGCGAACTCCACGTACTTGGCGATGCAATCCCCGCAGTACCCGTCGTCGATGGTGAGGGCGATCTGCTGGGTTCCGGCCGGCCCGTGCCACACCAAGGCCGGAGGGCCCGGCCGAGCCGCAGGGATCTGCCCCAGAGCCAGGGGTGCCCCGGCTTCGCCGCCGGAGAGGATGGGTGCGGGCTGGGCCACCGGTGTGATCAGATCGTGACGCCGCTGAGCAATGGCACCGGTGCGGCCGATGGCCCGAGCCCCGGTGGTGCATCCGGCCAGGGCCAGTGAGGCACCGGTGGCTAACAGGGTGAGGAAGCGCCGGCGGTTCACATTCCCGTGTTGGGCACACCCGCGGCACGGCTGACCGGGATCGGACACGGGCAGCATGCTATGACACCTGTCGATCGGCAGGGACGGACACTCCGCCGAGGCGAGGTCCACGTCTAAGGTGACCGTCGCATCCCATCGGGACCGGTCCTTCTGGCGATGCATTCACGATGCCGCCACCACGACGACAACCACAACGAAGAACGCGTCGCGACCGGCGCCTCGCTCGGCTGCTTCGGACGTGCGGGGTGCTCTCCGCCCTGGTGGCCCTGATCCTTGTCGGGCTGTGGGTCACTGATAGCGCCCCCACGAGACGCGCGTCGACACCGCCATCGACGGAATCCCGCCCAGCGCCGAACCGGGAGGTGATCCCCTCAAGCTCCACGGTCGCGCCCTTCAGCCTTATCGCCACGTTGCACGGACCGACTTCCTGCTATGCCAGTTCGACCTCGGCGACAGTGACGGGATCGGTGGACCCGTCCTGGTCGGGGGCGACCCTGGGCCTGCCCGTCATCGGGATGGAGCACGAGCGGCTCCATGTTCGGCTCCTCCGACGCCCGAACAACCTGACCGCCTGGATCGCCGCGCCGGCCGCGTCGCTGACCCACACCGGCTACCACGTCGTCGTCGACCTCTCGACCAAGCGGTTGCTGCTGTACCAGCGGTCCAAGCTGGTGCTCCAGGCACCGGCAGTGGTCGGGTCGGCGCAGTACCCCACGCCTATCGGGAGCTTCTTCGTGGCTCTGTTCGCCCAGGCACCGAATCCGGCATACGGGCCGTTCGTGGTGGTCACCTCGGCATTCGCCAACACCGTCACCGATTGGGAGCAGGAGGGCGCCGCCATGGTGGCCATCACCGGACCGCTTGACACCCTGGCCGCACTCCAGGGGGGAGGGGGCCAGCTCTCTCACGGGGGCATCCGGCTGCTCGACGGCGACATGGCGCGGCTGCGGGTCATGCCGGCGGGGACGCCCATCGACGTCGTGGCCACACTGAACCCGGCCCGGCAATCACGGGCCCACCATCGACACCCCTGAGCCTGACACCCTGAGCCTCGCCGAGGTGAGCCATCAACGCGGCGGGATGTACGGCCCGCGCCGCGGTGCGCAGGCCCCGGCGGTGACGTTCACCCGCACGGAGCGCGAGGTGGGAGCATTGTCGACTTCGAGGAGGCGACTGCCCGGCTTGGAGATCACCGTGCCCCCCGAGACCCGCGCGCAGTACCCGGCGGGGTAGTGGATCTGGGTCGGGACAAAGATGACCGTGGCCGCGTGGATGGCATGATCGGGCGCGTAGACGAGGTGAAAGGCACCGCTGGTGGCGTCGAACGACACCGACGTCGGCCGCCCGGCGATGGCCTGGGGGTAGGTGCGGGCCAGGACGCGGGCGGTGGCGCGAAGGTGCCCGTCGGGAGCGAGCAACGCCTCGTCGGCACTCCCGGTCGGGTCGCCGTAGTACTTCCACGACCAGTAGGTCCATCCGACCAGGGTGCGGTCGGCCTCGGCGGTCAGCCGGTCGAGGAGCGCCGTGCTCGAGGTGGCCCCGAACTCGCTGACGAACCAGGCCGGACCGTTGGGCTGAGCCGCCGATGCCAGCTCGCGCCGGCTGGCCGAGCGCTTCTGGAGCGTGCGCACCCCTTGGTCGGCACACGCGGCGATGTCGGTCGGGTTGCCCGTCTTCCCGCTGCGGTAGCTGCAGTAGACGTGCACGTTGAACACGAGGTTGGGGAAGTTCATGGGCCCGATGAAGTTGGGGCGCCCGCGGCTCCCGAAGATGTCCGGCTCGTAGAAGACCAGGTGGCCCGGGTCGGCAGCCAGAATCCGGGGAATGACCCCCGCAGCCGGATCATGTGACGGGCACCTGATCGGCGCCGCGCCGCGCCCCGGACTGCCCGTGACGGCGGTGCCGGTGTAGAAGCACTCGAGCTGGCTGTCGAACTGCTCGTCACCGCGGGTGACCAGCGACTTCGAGAACGGTTCGTTGAACGGGTCATAGCCGAGGACCCAGGGATTGGTGCGGAAGTAGCTGGCCGCCGCCGCCCACACGCGGTCGTACTCGCCTTGAAGATCACCGATGACGTTGTTGGCCCAGAAATGGCGGTAGGCATTGTCAGCCGCGGCGGTCGCATAGTTCTGGGACCACCGCCCGGGTGTGTCCGTCCGTCGGGCGCCGTCGGTACAGACGGCCCAGCTCGGAGCCCCTTCGCCGTCGAAATTCTCGTTGTAGACGTCTTGGTGCATGTCGAGCAGGGTGTAGATGTGGAACCGGCCGAGGAGGGCCACGGTCTTGGCCAGGTTGTCGAGATAGGCGTTGAGAACGGCCTGGTTGAACTGGTGTGGATCGCGTGGCGCCCCCCGACTGCAGATGGAGGGGTCGTTGGTCTTGGCCGTTCCCGGCTCCAGACCCTTCCAGGTCATCCCCAACCGGACCACGTTGAAGCCGAGGGCGGCGATCAGTGACGCGTCGGCAGCCGAGAAGTTCCACGGTTTCCCGGGCGCCGGGTAGAGCTCGTAGGGCGGAAGCTTGTACACGGCGTTGACGCCGTGGAAGAACACGACCCGACCCTGTTGGTCATAGAGGAACGGACCTCCCGGTGAGCGGATGGGTCCCTGCACCGCCGACGCGTCGAGGGCGCCCGGTAGCACCTGGGACACGGACGACAGGCTGGGCAGCACGGTTGGCCTGATCGCCGCCGCCGCTGCCGTCGCTGGTGCTGCCCGTGGAGCCGGCGTAGCCGCACTGCTGCGACCGGCTACACCACCTACGACGGCCGACACGACCATTACTGCCGCCATAAGCCCTCTCGCTAGGGCGCGGATGAGGACCGTCGATCTGCTCGATCTGCCGTACCAGTGGTTGCGCCTGGGTTGGTCGCTGGATTGGCGCCCAGTTCGTCGAGGATGGCGCCCGCCTCGTGATCGACCGACGTGGCAATCGAACGCTCTCTCGAATTCCTCGTGCCTTCGACGCACGTCGTGGCCGCGAACTCGATCCGGGTCGAAGCCGAGACCACCTTGGCCACCCGTCGGGTCGCCTCTTCGAAGCTCGCCCGATGGATGCCCGCCCCGGCCTGGAGGACGAGGTCGTGGTCGACCTGGTCGGCCGCCAACCTGAGCCGCTGGAGCAGCCGGGGAAGGTCACCCATGGGCGCGGCGTGATCGCGTGCCCGACCGACGGCTTGCTCGGCGCCGCGTACGGCCCGCGACATCAGCCGGCGGCTCCGCTGGGCCGATCGCCAACAACTGTTGAACAGACGGCCCATGGGCCGACGGTCCAGGCGGCGCGGTGCCCCGACGGTCATCGAAGTCGGGCCCTCGTCGGGGAGATTGATTCAGGGGGCGTCGGCTTCGTCGGGATGGAGGCGATCCAGGCATCCAGGCGGGTCACGAAGCGGGAACGAGCGACGAGCAGGGCATGCATCA
>JAUTXB010000043.1 GCA_030838245.1 Acidimicrobiaceae bacterium | reverse complement strand
TGCCATGTCCGGTGATCGCATACAAGGCAATGGCTAGGACGAGGTCGAACCAGCCGATGCCGTGATGCCAGAAGTGTTGTGCCGCCCACGCCAGTGCGGCAAGCGGGGTGACAACGATGAAGGCGGTGATCAATCGCTCCGACCAGCCAGGGGTAATGGTGGGGTCGGGGGCCGGAACCGGAGGGGATGCCGGTTCCCCGGCGAGCACGGCGGTCGCGGTCATGAGCCAGAACGGGCCACGACGGGCGCGTTGATAGAAAGATGAAAGAAGCCAGGCATTTTCGAGCTCCAGTCGAGTGGATTGAGCCAACTCGGGTAGGACTCGAACGGGCCGCGCCAACCATGCGCTAGCGGTGCCATCACCGTAACACGACGGCGGTCCTTTTTATAGGCGTGTTGGCCGTTATTAAGGCTTCCTTAGGCTTATTCAGGCTTCCTTAAGCTGGCGCGCCGTTCAGTCGGGGACGATACGGATGTGCGACGCTTGGCGTGATGTAGTTCGATGTACAACCATCTCGTCGGCCAGCCGGATGGGAGCCGAGGCGATTCGGGGCATGCCCAGGGGTGTGGTCGGTCGGCTCGATGCCAAATAGGCGCGAACTCGGGCGGCCAGATCGGTGATGTGATCGGCGTCGGCCTTGTCGTCGCAGGCCCCCGCGGCGGCCTCGAGTACGCCGGCCGCTTCCACGAGGAGCTCCATGCCCGTGCTTCTCTCTACAGGAGTCATGGCGTGCCGAAGAACTTGGTGCGGCAGGCCGGACAGACCCACCAGTTCGGTTGAACGGCCGCATCGGCGGCGGTGGCGGCGGGGAAGAACTCGCGACACCGACCACACTGCCGATCGGCGGTCTCCTCTGATCGATCGGATGCCGGTCGATCGGACGCCGGTCGATCGGATGCTGGCGGGCTCGCCGCTGACTGGGCAGTTGTCTCGTGTCCCATCGTGGGACCTTCGATCCTGTCCCCGAAAGCGGAGACGCTCGGGCCCTCGGTGAGCCACTCCGACCGTACACCGCAACCGAGGCGCCGCCGCACGGGCAGCCGGTGGCCCCAGCCGCTCGGGTCATCAGGGCGAGCGGGGGCCGGGGTCAGGACCGGTGGGCGGCCAGGCGGCGCAGGGGCGGCAGGGTTGGCGGTGGTTGCCGTCGGGGCGGCAACTCGGCCAACAGCGCCGTCGTCGCTTCTTGCACCTGGCGGACCGCCCGTTCGACCGCTTGTTCGGTACGTGGCGAGGGCGATTGGACCCCGCTGACCTTCCGGACGTATTGGCGGGCAGCCGCCTCGATCTCATCGGGCGTGGCCACCGGATCGAGGCCACGAAGGGTTGTGATGTTGCGACACATGCTGTGAAGGCTACGAGCATCCGCCTCGTTGCTGCCACCGCCCATCAGCCCCTGGCCACGTACGCCTCCATGATCCGGGCCCGACGCTCCGGGTCGAGGTACTTGACGGCCTCTCGGACCGTGACCCCCGAGGCCCGGGCCGTTCGGGGCTCGATCCAGTCGGCCACGAGCCCGGGCCGTCGCCGGCCTACGTCGCGCAGGACCCAACCGATGGCTTTGCGGATGAAGAACTCGCGTTCTTCGAGCATGCTGTCCGCGTATCGGGAGAACCTCTCGAAGTCCCCGCCTCCCTGCCGCAGGGGGATCAGCAACGAGAGCAGCGCCGATCGTCGGATCCAGAAGTCCCCGTCGGAGGCCCAGGCGTCGAGCACCGGGTTCCACGCAGTGGGCGCTGACACGACCAGGGCCCCGACGACGTCGGCGGCGAGGGAGTCAACGTACGCCCACGTGCCTGCCGTGCGCAGGAGTTGCTCGAGCACCGGCTCATCGGCGATGCCCAGCCCGCCGGGCATGGCCACCTTGAGCAGTTCGACGACAGCCATGCGCCGCTCGTGTATGCCGGCATCCCACAGACGATGCACCGTGTCGATCAGGGCATCGTGGTCGAGAGGACCGTGTCGCTTCCACGTCTCGCGAACGATCCGTCGGGTCGCCGGCACGCCGATACCGAGGAATTCCAGGTCGCTCTTGAGGTAGGCCTTCTCCTTGGCCGCCCGGTTGGAATCACCGCCGTGGCCCAGCTCCGCCTCGATGTGCCCTGCGATTGTGGCCGGGTCACCCACCGGAGCCAGTTTCGCGCCTACCCGTCGATAGGGTTGTGCGATGTCCCGGTTGTTGGTGGTGCACCACACGCCCTCACCGGCGATGCACGCCATGTTCTTGGAGGCGGTGGCCGGCGCCAATGACCCCGCCATCGAGGGGGTGGAGGTGGTGGTGCGGCCGGCGTTGAGCGCCACCGTCGGCGACGTCCTGGAAGCCGACGGCTACCTCTTGGGGACCCCGGTCAACCTGGGGTACATCTCGGGGGCGCTCAAGTACTTCTTCGACCAGGTCTACTACCCGTGCCTGGAAGCCACCACGGGGCGGCCGTTCGGTGCCTACCTCCATGGCGACAACGACGCCACCGGAGCGGTGCGGGCCATCGACGTGATCACCACCGGGTTGGCCTGGCGGCGAGCACAGGAGTACGTCACCGTCGCCGGCCCGGTCGACCGCTCCGCCCTGGCCGATTGCCGGGAGCTGGGCGCTTCGCTGGCCGCCGGACTGTCGCTCAGTCCGTAGTCTCTGTTGCATGCACGTGGAACTGACCACCGACGAGCTGCTCACGACCACGCGGGCGGTCCGCAAGCGCCTCGACTTCGAGAGACCGGTGGAGCGATCGGTCATCGAAGAGTGTCTGTCGATCGCCGTCCAGGCTCCCACCGCTTCGAACCGTCAGGAGTGGCACTGGGTGTTCGTGACCGATGTCGATACCAAGCGGGCCCTGGCCGATCTCTACCGTTCCGACGAGGGGGAGTACCGGCGCCTCCCGTTCCCCGAGCTCGACGACGACGATGTCCGAGCCCAGCGGGCGGCCGCCGTCGGTTCCTCCGCCGAGTACCTCTTCGACCACATGCAGGAGGCGCCGGTCCTCTTGGTGCCGTGTCACCTGGGTCGGGTGGACGACGCACCGGTAGCCACCCAGGCGGCCCTGTGGGGATCATTGTTCCCGGCGGTCTGGAACCTCTTTCTCGCCTTGCGAACGCGCGGGCTCGGAGCAGCGTGGACCACAGTGCTCCTCCGCCATGAGCGGGAGGCGGCCGAAGTGCTCGGGATCCCCTACGAGGCCTACACGCAAGGGGGGCTGTTCCCGATCGCCTACACCAAGGGAACCGACTTCCATCCCGCCACTCGCCGGCCGCTGGAGGAGATCGTTCACTGGGAGCATTGGTAGAGCGGGAGGCGACCCGGCTCCGACCTTCAGACCTGTGGTCAACTATGCGGAAGAAGCGGTAATCGGGCAGGGCAGGATGAAGGCATGAGGGATACGACTGCAGTTGACAAACCCTCCTCGGGGGAGGGCGATCGGGCCACCCGGGTGCTCTCGGAGCCGGCGCGGCGCCTGCTCAAGGCGGCTGACACGCTCTTTTACTCCCAGGGAGCTCCGGCGACGACGGTTCGGGAGATCACCAACGCCTGCGGCCTCAGCCCGGGGGCGATGTACAACCACTTCAGCTCGAAGGACGAGCTGCTCTACGTGCTGGTTCGGTACCGGCACGCCCGGCTCGAAGAGGAAGTGCTCGCCGCGCTGGCCCCGCTGGACGGCGATCCAGTGGCCGGGCTGACCGCCATCGTCGGGGTCTACATCCGGATGCATGTCGGGGCAAAGCGGGGCGCTCAGGTGGCCA
>JAUTXB010000036.1 GCA_030838245.1 Acidimicrobiaceae bacterium | reverse complement strand
GTCAAGCCCCCCGAGATGGGCGTGAAGCTCGTGCGGGCCGGGGGCCCGTCGCTACACTCGCCCCTTGTGACCGACCCGCGACCCGCACCGACAACAGTCGGCGCATCTGGCGCACCAGCCAACGGCGACCGGGGTCGCTCCGTGACCATCACCGAGGCACACGAGGTGGGCGACGACCTGGTCGCCGCGTTCGCCGAGCTCGTACCCCAGCTCTCGTCATCACCGCCCCCGAGCGCGGCCGAGCTGGCCGAGATCGTGGCGTCGCCGGCGACGGCGCTCTTTGTGGCCAGGGATGAGTCGGGCGAAGTGGTGGGCTCGCTGACGCTGGCGCTGTTCCGGGTACCGACAGGCGTCCTTTCGTGGATCGAGGACGTGGTCGTCGACCAGTCGGCCCGGGGGGCAGGCGCAGGCGAGAAGTTGGTCGCCGCCGCGCTTGGCCGGGCCGAGGAGGCTGGGGCGAAGTCAGTCGATCTCACCTCACGGCCCAGCCGCGAGGCGGCCAATCGGCTGTACCTGCGGGTGGGCTTCGAGCCCCGACAGACCAACGTCTACCGGTACAAGTTGTCCGGAAGCTGACGGGCACCGGGTTGGCGACGGGGAGGTTCGCAGGCCGACGAGCATCATGAGGCACAGGAGGGGGCTGCACATGGTGGCGCCATCGGGCGAACCGAGATCCAGGGCATCGAGCTGCGCGCCTGAGGCGGTGAGTCGATGTCTTCCGCCGTGCGCTTGGAGCATTCCGGCGGCCACCACGACCCTTGTAACCGTCACGACCGACATCGAATAGGCAGAGGAGACGCACCATGGCCGAGATCCACGGAATATGTGACGATCGCTTCGAAGGCGTCCGCCAGGCGCTGGCGGGCAGCCTTGACGCCGGCACCGACGTCGGCGCGTCGGTTGCCGTCCTCGTCGAGGGCCAACCCGTCGTCGATATCTGGGGTGGGTTCGCCGATGAGGCTCGCACCGACCCGTGGCAGCGCGACACCATCACCAACGTCTGGTCGACGACCAAAACCATGACGTTCCTTTGTGCGCTCATGCTCGCCGATCGGGGCGAGCTCGATTTTCACGCGCCGGTCGCCCGGTACTGGCCCGAGTTCGCAGCAGGAGGGAAAGAGGCCATCGAGGTCCGTCAGCTCATGGCCCACACGGCCGGGCTCTCGGGGTGGACAGCCCAGTTGGGGCCCGAAGACCTGGCCGACTGGGAGAAATGCACGTCCCTCCTGGCCGCCCAGGACCCCTGGTGGGAGCCGGGGAGCGCATCGGGATACCACGCCCTCACCCAGGGCTACCTCATCGGCGAGGTGGTCCGGCGCATCACCGGCGCCACCATCGGCACCTGGTTCGCCAGCGAGGTAGCGGGACCGCTCGGAGCCGACTTCCACATCGGCCTGCCGGCCAGCGAGGACGACCGCGTGTCTCTGGTGATCCCGCCCGATGAGGTCAGCCTGGCCGGTGCCGACCCGGGATCCATAGCGGTGCGGACGTTCACCAGCCCGCTGCTCGATGCAGCGATGGCTACTCAGGAGTGGTGGCGACGGGCCGAGATCCCGGCGGCCAACGGTCAGGGCAACGCGCGCTCGGTGGCGACCATCCAGTCGATCATCGCCGGCGGCGGGGAGGCACGGGGCGTCCGCCTCCTCTCGCCTCAGGGTTGTGACGCTCTCTTCGAGGAGCAGGCCAACGGCAAGGACCTCGTCCTGGGGGTACCCATGCGCTTCGGCATGGGCTACGGGCTCAGCGGCGAGCTGATGCCGATGGGTCCCAAAGCCTGCTTTTGGGGCGGCTACGGCGGGTCGCTCATCGTGATGGACCAGGACGCTGGGCTGACCGTGTCCTACGTCATGAACAGGATGGAGGGTGGGCTCACGGGCGACCTCCGAGGCGCCAACATCGTGTTGGCCGCGGTGACCGGCCTGGCCGGCAACGCCGACTGAGATCGGGGCGGGCCGCCCGTCCTGACCATGTTTGGCCCGCTGTCGGGCCGCCTATCGTGGACTGGCCGCGGACAGTGAGTTCGAGTGACGGGAGACCCATGCATTTCGTGATCATCGGTGGTGGACCGGCGGGCAGCCAGGCCGCCACCTATGCCGCTCGACTCGGGGTGGACGTGACCCTGATCGAGCGGGACGTGATTGGCGGGGCAGCCAATCTGTGGGACTGCATCCCGTCCAAGGCGATGATCGCCACCGGCGGCGCCATGTCCTACCTCGGCCGGATCGGCGGCATGGGGGTCGACGATGTGGACGGGAACCTGGACCTCGATCGGCTTCGGGGTCGGATCACCAGCATCACCGATCGCCTAGAAACCAGTGTCGACCAGATCCTGCGCAGTCAGAACGTGGAGCTGATCCGCGGCACCGGTCGCCTGGTCGGCCCCCATACCGTGGAGGCCGAGACGGAGATGGGATCTCGGACCATCGAAGCCGATGCCGTGCTCCTCAGCACAGGTAGTCGGCCGCGTATCCCCGACTGGACCGAGCTCGACGGTGATCGGATCCTCACCACCCGGGACGCCTACCCACCCAAGGAACTGCCCGAGCACCTCGTCGTGATCGGTTCGGGGGTCACCGGTGTCGAGTTCGTCCATATGTTCTCCTCGCTCGGATCCGCCGTGACCCTGGTGGTCAGCCGGGAACAGGTGCTGCCGCGGAAGGACCCCGAGGTTGCTGCCGTTCTGGAGGACGACTTCTTGCGGCGCGGGGTGCGCTTGTTGAAGGGTGCTCGTGCCATTGGTATCGACCGGACGCCGGCCGGAGTAACCGTCCGTTGCGACGACGGGCGGATCGTGCTGGGGTCGCACGCCTTGCTGGCCATCGGCTCGATCCCCAATTCTGAGGCGTTGGGGCTGGAGTCCGCCGGTCTGAGCGTGGACGCCGGTGGCTACGTACCGGTGAACCATCACTGCCAGACCACCGTGCCTCATATCTACGCCGCCGGCGATCTCTCGGGGAAGCTTCCCCTCGCATCGGTGGCGTTCATGCAAGGACGGAAGATCGCCGAGCACGTGGTCGTCGGCCACACCGCGGCCCACCGGCACCTCAACTACGACAAGGCGGCCTCGGCCATCTTCACCGAGCCGGAGATCGCCGATGTCGGCTTGGCCGAGGCAGATGCCTTCGCCGAGGGTCGGAAGATCCGGGTGACCAAGGTCCCCTTTGCCGCCACGGCCAAGGCGTTGATCAACAACGACCCCCGGGGCTTCGTCAAGATCCTTTCTGATCCAGCGACAGGCGTGGTCCTTGGAGGCTCGATCGTCGGTCAGAACGCGGCGGAGCTCATCTCGGTCCTTGCCGTGGCCGTGACCGCCGGCCTGCGCGTCAATGACATCGTCGAGAGCATGCTGGTCCACCCGGCCTTGGCCGAGGCCCTGGCTGAGGCGGCCGAGTAGGCTCCGGCGTCCTCGGGGTCCCAAAGGGGGTTCACGGGTCAGGCGTCCATGCTTGCTCCTCTGGCCGACCGATTGACCCCCCAGCCTGGGCCGCCGGCCCCCTGACCTGGGTCGACCGCCCCGGGGCTAGGCCGACCGACCGCCCCCCGAGCCTCGTCCGGCATCCGAAACTGGGCCCGTCACACCCAGATGACATCCTGAACACATGATGTACTCGAACCTTCAACGGATTGCATCGAAACTACGTCAAGAGGTAAGCGGGTTCGAGCCCGAGCGCATCTCGGGCCCCGACGCCGCCCGCCTCCTCGAGGCGTTCGCCACCATCGAAAAGCTGGCGGCCGCCGGCAAGCTGCTGGCCGCCCGCCGCGTCGAGTCCTCCAATGTCTGGCGGAAGGACGGTCACCGCTCGGCCGCCGACATGATGGCCCGGAAAACAGGGACAGGTCTCGGTTCGGCCATCAACTCGTTGCAGACGGCGCGACAGCTCGGCTCACTTCCTGCAACCGAGGATGCGCTACGGGACGGGCGCTTGTCCGAGGCCCAAACGCGGGAGATCGCCGGGGCGGCGATCCACAAGCCCGAGGCAGAGGACGAATTGGTCGAGGCGGCCGGGCAGACCATGAACGTCTTGAAGCTGCGATGCAGACGGGTCCGTGCCACTGCCGATGACGGCACGTCCCGCTACGAAAAGATCCGACGCGGCCGCTACCTCCGCCACTGGACGGACAACGAGGGTGCCGTCCGGTTCGACGCCCGTCTGACGCCCGATGAGGGGGCCAAGCTCGTGGCGGTGGTGAAATCGGAGAGCGCCAGGCTGGCGGCCGAGGGTCGGCGCTGCGGACGTCACGAGCCCATGGCGGCGTATGCGGCCGACGCGCTGACCGGTTTGGCCGCCCCGACCTCCGCCGACCGCTCGTCGAGCCCGTCAACCATGGTCCACGTGCGCGTCGACCACGAGGCGCTGATCCGGGGACACCTCGAGCCCGGCGAGATCTGCGAGATCCCGGGAATCGGACCGATCCCCGTCGCGGCAGCCCGTCGGTTGGCAGAGGACTCGATACTGAGTGTCCTGGTGACCAACGGTGTCGATGTCACAGGAGTCGCGCACGCAGGGAGGACGATTCCGGCGTCCATTCGCAGGGCGATCATCGAGCGCGACACCCACTGTGTGGTTCCGGGCTGTGACGTCAGCGATGGGCTGGAGATCGATCATGTGATTCCCGTCATCGAACGCGGCCCCACCAAGCTCGACAACCTGGCCCGATTGTGCCATTGGCACCACTACCTCAAGACGCACCAAGGCCACCTCCTTTCGCGCCAAGGTGATCACTGGTCGTGGCAGCCGCCGACGAAGTTGCCGGCACCCGATGTCGCATCGGATGCGCCGGGCCGGTCGATGTCCGAACACCAGCCGCGTTTGGCGATCGAGTGACTCCAAGTTCAGCCGCGGACCCGACCGACGTCCCCGGGTGATCCCTGGTCATGGATTGTGGCCCACTCGTCTCTGCACGAGGACGCCGGGTAGATTCGATTGTCACCCGAAGTCCATCCCAATCGAGGGGGCCACATGCTGGGAATCGTTCTGGCGCGGAAGCTGCGCGAGGGAAAGACCTACGAGGACTTCCGGACAGCCTGGTTCCCCGAGATCGGATACGGAACGCCGGCCCGGATACTGGCGGGCCCCGGCATCGTCGACAAGCGGGAGATCGTGACGGTCGGATTCGTCGATGCCGATCCCGAGGATCTGGCTGATCTAGGGGATCGGTTGGCTGCGGCAGAGATCGGTCGGCACGACCGAATTGCTGAGGTCTGCGAGAGTGCCGAGATCCGCTTGGTCTTCGAGATCGCCGACGACGATGACTTCGAAGCGGAGCCCGGCCCCACGCTGCCTGGGGTCCGGGGCTATCCCTGGGTGAAGTGACCGGCGCCAGTGGAGCCACGGCTCGCTCATCGGGGTGTGGCTCGCGGGCCGACTCAGCCCGTCGGGAACTCGTCGCTGATCGCCCGGCTCAAGCCGTCGGGTCCTCGTCCTGGCCCCGGCCTGTCGATCCAGTGCCTCTGTCCTCGTCGAGGTGCTGAGATTGCCATGCGGTCTCTGCTCGAGCGGCCACGTCCCGCAGGGGAATGCCACTGTCGCGGGCGGCACGGGCGACATCGTCGAACTCGGCTTTGATCCGACCCGGTGAGGACTTGATCCGAATGATGTGACCGTCGACGTCGACGGTATCGATCGAGCGTGACACCGGCCAACGCTCGAGTGTCGACCCTCGGACGCCGAGCGTTCCCGTCTCCGCCCGCAGCGATGCTCGAAGCCGGGCGCCATCCGCCGGGTCGCAGAGGACGTGGATAGTGCTCCCCGGCCGACCCTTCTTCATCACGATGGGGCTGAGCCAGACATCGTGGGCGCCCATCTCGAGGAGGGTGGACGCGGCGTAGGCCAACTGCTCGCCGGTGGCATCGTCCACATTGGCCTCGAGGAGGGTCACCGGCTGACCCGGCCCTGCGTCGGGTGATCCTGCCGGGCGCGTGGCCGGCTGTCCTACGACGACCTGGGTGCAGTTGGGCAGATCATCGAGCTCACGAGTCCCTGCACCGAACCCGCTAGCGGCGATGCGCATTGACGGCATCGGCCCGTATCCCGACGACAATGCGGCCAAGAGGGCAGCCCCGGTGGGCGTGGTCAGCTCCACGGCCAGGTCCCGTCCCCACGTGGGTGCACCTTCCAACAGCGCCACCACCGCTGGCGCCGGGTTGGGGAGCATGCCATGGGCGGCCCGGACCATCCCGGTGCCGGTAGCCACTGGGCTCGCCGTCACCACATCGACGTCGAGCACCTCCAGTGCGGCGACGGTCCCCACGACGTCCACGATGGTGTCGTGTCCTCCGACTTCGTGAAAATGGACCTGCTCGACGGGCCGTCGGTGCAGGCGGGCCTCCGCTTCGGCCAGGGCGGAAAATACGGCGAGCGACCGCCGCCCCACCCGATCGGGCAGCTGCGCCTCCTCTACCAGGCCGACGATGTGCCCATGCGTTCTGACCACGACGTTGTCTTTGACCGACACGACGGCCCGGGTGGCGGCGATGCCTCCGCGGAGTACCGCCTCGGTGCGGAGCGACCAGCCGCCAAAGGGCAGTCGCTTCAGGATGGACTGGACCTCGTCGAGGTCGGCGCCGGCGTCGAGGAGGCTGCCGAGGGCCATGTCACCGGCAATGCCGGCGAAGCAATGGAACCACGCAATCGAGCCGCGACCGGTCGAGCCATGACCGGTCGAGCCATGACCGGTCGAGCCGCGGGGCGCCCCGCTCATGGCAGCATCCGAGCAACGGCACAGGCGGCGCCGTACCCGTTGTCGATACCCACCACGGCGATGCCGGCTGCACACGACGCGTGCATGGCCAACAGGGCGGTGACCCCCTCGAGCGCCGCTCCGTACCCGGTGCTGGTGGGTACGGCCACGACCGGTGCCGGGGTGATGCCGCCGACCAGGCTGGCCAGGGCGCCTTCCATCCCGGCCACGACCACGATGGCGTCGGCTTCGGCCAAGGTGTCGGCCGAGGCGAGAAGCCGGTGGACCCCGGCCACTCCACAATCAGGAAGAAGGTCGGGGCGAAAGCCCAGGGCTACCAGTGTCGCCTCGCACTCCCGGGCCACCGGCAGGTCGGACGTCCCCGCCGTGATGACCAGAACGCGATCGCTCCGCTCCGGTGCCGGTTGCCACACCACCGTCGACAGCTCACCGCGGACCTGGTCCGCTCCGGTAGCGACGCCGGTGATCGTCCTCGATCCACCGGCGTGATCAGCCATCGCTCGCGCCACCTGCTCGTCGTCGGCTCGGGTGAGGAGGACCGGGCTCATGGACGAAAGGGACCGAAGGGTTCCCCCCGCCGGTGAGCTGTCTGTTGCGCCGCCGGTTCTATCTGGGATGCCTCCATCGGTTCGACCTTCGATCCCGGCATCAGAGAGGAGCTCACCCACGATGGCCGAGCACTGTGCTGCGGTCTTGCCCGGTCCGTAGACCGCTTCGGGAAAGCCCTGGCGCAGCGACCGGTGATGGTCCACCTTGGCGAATCCCAGGTCAGCAAAGGGCAGCCGACGCAGCTGCTGGACGGCGGCGTCGGGAGAACAGGCGCCCGATCGGACGTCTTCGAGCAGGCGGTAAAGGGCGGCAGGGTCCATGACTTCACTATCCTGCCTGGGTATGGCCCCGGATGCACCCCTGCGTATCGGGTTCCTCGGGCCGCAGGGCACCTTCACCGAAGAGGCGCTGTTCTCCGAGCCTGACTACGCAGATGCCGAGGTGGTGGCGCTGGCCTCGCTCCATGACGTGCTCGAGGCGGTCGAGGACGATCGGGTCGATCTCGGTTTCCTCCCCATCGAGAATGCGATCGAAGGATCGGTACGCGACACCCTCGACAGCCTGATCTTCGACCGCCAACTGGTCATCCAGCGAGAGGTGGTCCTTGATATCCATCTCCATCTGATGGCTCGACCGGGGACCCGGATCGAAGAGGTGCGCCGGGTCACGTCGATCCCCATGGCCACCGCTCAGTGCCGCGCCTTCCTGGTCGAACACCTGCCGGGCGCCGAGGTGGCGCCGGCCAATTCCACAGCAGACGCAGCTCGCTTGCTGGGCGAAGGAGCAGCTGACGTGCTCGATGTGCCGACAGCGGCGATCGCCCCACGGCTGGCCGCCAAGCTCTACGGGCTCGACATCCTGGCCGAAGACGTCGAGGACCATCCCGAGAACCAGACCCGGTTCGTGGCTGTGGCTCGCCGCGGGATACCGGCGCCGACCGGGCATGACCGCACCACCATCGCCTGCTTTCAGCGGGCCGATCGGCCGGGAAGCCTCCATGGCATCCTCGGCCAATTCTCGGCGCGGAACATCAACTTGACCAAGCTCGAGTCCCGCCCCACCAAGCAGGCCCTCGGTGACTACTGCTTCATCATCGACCTCGAGGGTCACGTGGCCGACGAAGTGATCGCCGACTGCCTTCGCGACCTCCGCGCCGGGCTGGCCGACGTGAAATTTCTCGGCTCCTATCCGGCGGCGGGCGAGGCGGGGCCGGCGATCCGCAAGGAAGTCGACGACGCATGGCGCCAGGCCGATTCCTGGCTCGATGGGTTGCGGTCCCAGATCAAATGGGGCGCCGACGGCACCGGGCGATCTGCTCGCCGGGCCTGATCTGCCGAGCGCTGCCCTGGGTCTGCCCAGCCTGTCCGTCGGGTCCTCCGGTGATCGCCCGGTGATCGGCCGGTGATCAACCGCTGATCGGCCTGTGAGCAGGCGACTACCCTGACCGGGACCGGGAGGGATGGCAGAGCGGACAAATGCGCGGCTCTTGAAAAGCCGTGAGGTGCAAGCCTCCGTGGGTTCGAATCCCACTCCCTCCGCTGGTTGGGGTCCAGGTCAAGACATACTTAACGACCCTGAACATCAACATCCCGTTCTTTGACGCAGAGGTCACCGCGATGTCCCTGATGCCTTCCCATGTGCGGTCCCAAGAGTTCCCGGA
>JAUTXB010000233.1 GCA_030838245.1 Acidimicrobiaceae bacterium | reverse complement strand
GACCTCTTGACCCCCAGTCAAGCGCGCTAACCAAGCTGCGCCACAGCCCGCTGTGGAACGTCCACCCAGGACACAAGACACTGTCCCCTGGCCCGCATCCGCCGTTCGGCCGAAGCCTTCGGGTGGTACGGGAACGACGATCCTAGCCGCTCATGTCACCACGGTTCTTGAGCCGGTGACGTCGTGACCCCCGGATAGACGACGGCAACGGCGCTCAAATGTGATGGACGACCCAGGTCACCCCTTGGTAAGCCCGGTAGGCGAGGTAGATGATCGTGATGTAGATCATGATCTTGAACTGCCAGGGGATCTTCCGGTGCTGGGCCACCGCATTGCCGCACGTGACGCACTCCCCCTCCTCGCTCACCTCGTCGTCTTCCACCTGGCGGTCGCACGTCTCACACCAGGGCACGGGACCGGCTCCCTCTCGACGACCGGCAACCGGTCAACGCCGCCGCCCCCCACCTCCGTTGGGCCCCTTGGCTCGCACGCGCAGCTTGATGGGCGTCGGTCCCAGTTCGAACCGCTCCCGTAGTCCCCGCTCCACGTAGCGCAGGTAGGTCGGCTGCAGCCGCCCGTTGGTGAACAAGGTGAACGTCGGGGGGTCGTTGGCTCCCTGCACGGCGTACTGGATCTTGGCCCCCACTGGTGGGTGGGCGGCCTGGATGGACTTCATGGCCCGGTTGAGCTCCCCGGTGGGGATCCGGGAGTGGTACGCCTCTTCGGCCGCGGCGACTGCCGGCAAGATGCGATGCACGCCCATTCCGCTCAGCGCGCTCATCTTCAGCACCGGGGCGTCGCCCAGGAAGGCCAGCCGGTCACCGATGTCGGTCAGGATGTCGTCGCGGTCTTCGGTCGGGACCAGCTCCCACTTGTTCAGGACCACGACGGTCGGGCACCCGGCGGCACCGACCCGTTCGGCCAGCCGCTGGTCTTGGTGGGTGACGCCGGCGGTGGCGTCGATGACCAACAAGGCGATGTCGGCCCGGTCGAGCGCCTCTAAGGCCCGGAGGACGGAGAAGTACTCGGTTCCCCGCTCGGTGCGGGACTTCCGGCGCATCCCAGCGGTGTCGATGAAGCAAACCGTCCCATCGGGCGTCTCGACCACGGTGTCCACCGCGTCCCGGGTCGTGCCCGGAGCGTCGTGGACGACCGACCGCTCGTCGCCCACCAGCCGGTTGAACAGCGTCGACTTCCCCACGTTGGGCCGACCCACGACGGCCACCCGCGGCATGGGGGTCTGATCATCATCGTCGTCCGGCTCGCTCGCATCGCCTACCCGTCCGTTGTCGGACGGAGCTGCACTCCGAGGGTCGGGCAGCAACGACACGACGTCGTCGAGCAGATCGCCTGTCCCTCTCCCGTGCAGTGCGCTCACCGGCCATGGGTCGCCCAACCCCAGGGACACCGCCTCCCAGGCGTCGGTCTCCCGCTGCGAGGAGTCCACCTTGTTGACCACCACCCGGATCGGCCTCCCGGAGCGACGGAGGAACCGAGCCACGGCCAGGTCCTCATCGGTGAGGCCCACCGTGACATCGACGACCAAGAGCACGACGTCGGCGTCGGCGATGGCCCGCTCTGCCTGCGCGCTGACCTGTGCGTCCAAGGGGTCGTCGGAGGTCAGCCAACCACCGGTGTCGACCACGGTGAAGGGATGGCCGCACCACTCGGCATCGAGCTCCTTGCGGTCCCGGGTGACGCCCGGACGCTCCTCGACCACGGCAGCTCGGCGCCCGACGATCCGGTTGACCAGTGTCGACTTGCCCACGTTGGGCCGGCCGGCGATCACCACCAGCGGACGTTCGCGCTGAGAGACGACTGGCGCCGGCGTCGTCATCGAGACGCTCCCATGCTCACGGGGACACGAGCGGGACGTTCCGTTGAGAGCGTCCCCGGGGCCGGTCCGTCCAGTACGCGCCGGAGCGACAGGCCGTCGGTGGCCACCACTTCGACGGGGTGCGGGAGGTCGTCGACGGTCAAGTCGTCGAGGAACCGACCCTGTGACAAGCAGGCATCGGGCAACAAGTAGCGATGGCCGGCCGGCTCGTCCTTGAGGACTTGGGTCAGATCGGTCCCGGTCAGGAGGCCGGACACGCCGATATTGCCTCCGAAGTAGTGGTTGGCCACCGGGATCAGCCTGATGTCGTCCCGGCCCAGTTCGGCCACCAGGGGGCCCAGCACGGCGGCGCCGTATTCCCCGGTGAGGATGCCGATCGGGGCGCGGCCCGGTACGGGGGCCTCGCTCGAGACTCCCCGGGGTGCCCGGTAGCCGAGCGGAGGGGCGCCGTCGACCCAGGCGAAGAAGCCCGGCCGGACCCCGAGGGCCGAGGACTCGTCGCCGAAAAAGGCAGCTTCGAACGCCCGGGCCATGCCCAGCCCGTTCTCGTGCTGGGGAAACCCCTCGTAGGTCTCGGCCGTCGGGAACGGTCGCCCGGCCATGACGTAGTACTCGTCGGCGGCGAAGACCATCCGTCGCCCGATGGCCGAGAGGAACGTCTGTTGCCACTGGTCGACGATGTCGCAGACCTCGGCCGCTTCAGCCTGGGTATGGGGGCGCATGGCTCCCTCGGTGGAGAACCGGGAGACGCCGAGCGGCACGCAGGCCACCGTGGCCATGGTCGGGTAGCGGTCCAGGATGCCGGCCAAGGTGTCGGACAGGATGTCCCCGTTGTTCCGGTCGGGGCACACCACGACCTGGCCGTGTATCTCGATCCCACCCTCGAGCAGCGCCCCCAGCCAGCGGAGGCTGGTGGCCCCACGCCGGTTGCGCAACAGGTTGGCCCGAATGTCGGGATCGGTGGCGTGGATGGAGACGAAGAGCGGGCTGAGCCGCTCGGTCAGGACCCGCTCCAGGTCCATCTCGGTGAAGCGGGTCAGGGTGGTGAAGTTCCCGTAGAGGAAGGACAGCCGATAATCGTCGTCCTTCAGGGAGAGGCTCCGCCGCATCCCTTTGGGCAGCTGGTGGATGAAGCAGAACTCGCAATGGTTGTCACAGGTGCGGACCCGGTCGAACACAGCCGACGAGACTTCGGCGCCCAGCGGTTCGCCCTGTTCTTTGTGCACGGACAGAGCGAAGGGCTCACCCGTCCCGCGACGCTTGACGACGAGGTCCAGATCGGCCTCGTCGACGAGAAGGCTGTACTCGATGACGTCGCGGGGCGACCGCCCGTTCAGAGAGAGGAGCTCGTCCCCGGGCAAGAGCCCGGATCGGTCGGCCGGCGACGCCTCCGACACGGCGACCACGCGGGGTGCCGTGGTGACCCGAGGCACCGACATTCCTCCAGGTTACTTGGTGAAGGGCGGCGGCCGGCCCCGGTGCTGGGCGGGCCAGATGGCATCGGACTCGACGGTAACCTGGGGCTGTGCCTGTCGACCGAGTACTCCTGGCCGAGCCGCGGGGCTTCTGTGCCGGCGTGGAGAAGGCCATCAAGGCCCTGGGCTGGATGGTCCGGATCTTTGAGCCTCCGGTGTACTGCTACCACGAGATCGTCCACAACCGGCACGTGGTCGACGAGTTCCGGGCGCTGGGCGTGGTCTTCGTGGACGATGTCACCGAGGTGCCCGCCGGTGCCCCGCTGATGCTCTCGGCCCATGGCACCGCCCCTGAGGTGGTCGTCGCCGCCCGCGACCAGGGCCGAGTGGTGGTCGATGCCGTCTGTCCCCTGGTCACCAAGGTCCACCACGAGCTGAAGGTCCGGGCCCGCAAGGGTTACACCGTCCTCTACGTGGGTCACCACGGCCACGAGGAAGCGGCGGGCACCATGGCCGTGGCCCCCGAGTCCGTCCGGCTGGTGGAAGAGGTCGAAGACGTCGATGCGCTGGCCGATCTGGAAGTGTCCGGGGACGCCGCCCCCCCGATGGCGCTGTTGGCCCAGACCACCCTCAGCCACGACGAATGGGCGGGGATCGTGGACCGGGCCCGGGAGCGGTTCCCAGACCTGTGGATGCCCAATCGAAGCGACCTGTGCTTTGCCACCACCAACCGCCAGGCCGCGCTCAAGGCCATCGCCGGCAAGGCCGATGCCGTGGTGGTGATCGGGTCGCCCAATTCGTCCAACACCATCGCGCTGGAGAAAGTGGCCGTGGCCTTCGGCTGCCCCCGAGTGGTGCGGGTCAACGACGCCTCCGAGGTCCCCACCGACCTGACCGGGACGGTCGGGGTCACTGCCGGCGCCTCGGCGCCGGAGTCTCTGGTTCAAGCGGTGGTCGAGCGGCTGGCTCCCCAATTCGGCGTCGAGGCCGTCCCCGTCACCGTGGAGGAGGAGTACTTCCCTCCCCCACCGGAGCTGCGAGACCTCCTGAAGGCCCTGGCTGCCACCGTCACGTTCCTGGCCGCCGCCCCGGCCTCCGACACCGGGCCGATCCTGGGCGAGGATCGAACCACAGCGGCCGCCGACGTCCTGGCCGAGCTGGCCCTCTGAGGGGACCGGCATCGGCGGCATTTCGGCGCGAAACTGTAACCATGTCGATCGCAACCAGTTTCCCCAGCATGGACGTCTCCACCGCCGAGCAATGGGCGGTCATCGGGACCGAGACGATGAACAACCAGGGCCGGGTGGCCGAACGGGTCCTCGGACTGCTCGAGTCCTTGGCCGAGGTGACCGACGGCTTCGCCGTCGACCAGCTCACCCACTGCCTACAGACGGCCACCCGAGCCGAAGAAGCCGGCGCCAACGACGAGTGGGTGGTGGCCTCCCTCTGTCACGACATCGGCAAGGCCATCTCGGTGCCCAACCACCCCCGGATCGCAGCCGAGATGCTCCGGCCCTACGTGGACCCGGCCATCACCGCGGTCATCGTCGCCCATCAGGACTTCCAGGGCCGTCACTACTACCACCACTTCGGGCTCGATCCCAACCAGCGCGACCGTTACCGGGACGAGCCCTGGTTCGCCGACGCCGAGCGCTTCGCCGACGAATGGGACCAGAACAGCTTTGATCCCGACTACCCGACCGAGTCGCTCGAGCACTTCGCTCCCAAGGTCCGGGCTGTGTTCGGCAATCCCCACGTCGCCTGATGGCCACGCAGCGCCACCGTTGGTTCACCCGCGCCAACAACCGGGAAGGCCGTCGCCGGGCCGCACTGTGGGACATGGCCCTCAACCTGGCCCGGGCCCAGTTCGCCGACCGCTATCCGGACCTCACCTTCGAGCCGGTGGTCGCCGTCATCGCCGCCTACGAGGAGGAGGCCAACCTGGGCGACGTGTTGAAGTCGATGCCCGAGTCCGTGCGCGACCTGGGGGTCTCCACGTTGGTGGTGGTGGACGGGGGCGACGACGCCACCGACCGGGTGGCCCTGGAGTCGGGCGTCACCACCTGCATCCTCCCCGTCAACTTGGGCCATGGCGCCGCCCTGCGCCTGGCCTACGAGCTCGCTCTGGCCCACGGGGCCCGTTACATCGTCACCCTCGATGCCGACGGCCAGAACGATCCCACCGAGATGGACGCCCTCCTCACTCCGCTGTTGGACGACGAAGCCGATTTCATGATCGGCTCCCGCCGGCTCGGGGTGGACCAGACCACCGACCGGTTCCGTCGGGCCGGCGTGCGGCTGTACGCATCGGCCCTCAACGCCATCACCCGCCAACACCTGACCGATACGTCCAACGGCTACCGGGCCTTCCGAGCCGAGACCATCGCCGACATCCTCCCCTTCCTCCGCCAGGACCAGTACCAGACGGCCGAGGTGGTCATCACCGCAGCGTCGCGCGGGTGGCGCCTCGGCGAGCGGCCCATCGTCTGGCACCCCCGGGCCTCGGGTGAGTCCAAAAAGGGCGGCAACTTGTTCTTTGGGATGCAGTACGCACGGGTCATCTTGATCAGCTGGATCCGCGTCTCGTTCGGCCGCCGCCGCTGAACCGCGGGCTCAGGGGTGGCCGGTGCTGTCCACCGCCCGTTGGTAGAGGTCCTGGATGGACGTACGCAGGTCCTCGGTGAGCTGGTGCACCTGGCTTCTCGGCACCCGACCGCCGGCGGAACGGGCCGGCGCGGCCAGGGGCTGGCCCACGATCATGTGGACCTTCGAGGGCCGCGGGTAGCGGGTCCCCTTGGGCATGACCGACAGGGTCCCTCCGATACCCACGGGCACGATGGTCGCCCCGGTCCGAGCGGCCAGGAAGGCGGCACCCTCATGGAGCTCGCCTACCGTCGAGCCGGTCCGCCGTGCGCCCTCGGGAAAGAGCACCAGGACCTCACCGGCCTCGAGCACGTTCTGGGCCCGGCGAAGGGCCTCCCGGTCGGCCGACTCCCGGTGCACGGGAAAGGCGCCGATGGACAGCAGGAACCGCCCGAAGCGCGGCCGTTTCCACAGGCTGTCCTTGGCCATGTAGTGCAGTTTGCGCCTGGTCACCTCGGACACCACGAAGAAGTCGACGAAGGACCGGTGGATCGGGGCGATGATCACCGGCCCATCGGCGGGCACCAGGTCCTCACCCTCGACCGTGGTCCGGAAGAGGAGCCGGTTGAGCCCCCGGACCAAGAGACGGAGGAAGCGGTAGATGGGCGTGAACCGGGTGTCGACAGCCACCTCGCCCGGGGAGATGTCGTCGGCACCGGCGTCCGCTCCCGCATCCGAGCCTGTTTTAACAGCCATCCCAGGACCTCCTTCACCACATCGTCCACCGAGCGACCGGTGGTGTCCACCACATGAGCCCCATCGGCCACCTCCAGCGGGGACGCGGCCCGGGTGCTGTCGAGCCGGTCCCGGCGGGCCACGCCGTCGGGACCCTCTTCCGATCGGCGACGAGCCCGTTCCTCGGGGCTGGCCGTGAGGTACACCTTGAGGTCGGCATGGGGGAACACCACCGATCCGATGTCGCGACCCTCCACCACCCCGCCGCCGTGGTCGACCACCCACTGGCGCTGCCGAGCGACCAGGACGGCCCGAACGCTGGCACTGGCCGCCACCACCGACACCGCCTGGTTGACGTCGGGATTTCGGATGGCTGTGGTGACGTCGGTGCCATCGGCCAGGATCTGTTCCCCGACGTCGATCCACAGGGTCTCGGCCAGGTCGGCCAGCCCGCGGTCGTCACCCAGATCGAGATGGCGCTGCAGGGCGGCCCAGGCCACCGCCCGGTACATGGCCCCGGTGTCCAGTCGGTCCAAACCGAGGTGGTCGGCAACAGCCCGCGACACCGTCGACTTCCCGGCCCCGGCCGGCCCGTCGATGGCGATGGTCGGCCCGCCGGTCACGCACCGCTCGCTCTCGCCTCGGACAGGGTGGACAGGTCGATGGAGAACCGCGGGTAGCTGGTCCCCACCGAGCCCCAGCCGATGATGGTGGTCACGTCGGACGAGGACCCGCAGGCCACCCCCGCGATGGCCGTGGCCATGGCCATCCGGTGGTCCCCCGCCGAGTCGAACCGGCCGGGTCGGAAGGTGGCGCCGCCCGCCACCAACAGGTCGTCCCCCTTCACCTCGGCCTCGGCGCCGAGGGCGCGGAGCATGGCCACCGTGCCCACCAGCCGGTCGGACTCCTTCACCCGGAGCTCGCCCATGTCCCGGAACCGTGACCCGCCCGTCGCCACCGCGGCGGCGATGGCCAGGATGGGCACCTCATCGAGGGAGGGGATCTCCTCGGCGCGGACCTCGGTGCCCCGCAGCGCGGTGGTGCGGCTGACGATCGTGCCCGTCTCGCCCGACCGATCGGACACCTCGATCCGGGCGCCCATGCGCCGGAGCACGTCGAGGAACCCGGCTCGTTGGGGGCCGAGATAGACGTTCGGAACCGTGACCTCGCTCCCGGGTACGACCAGGCCGGCCACCACCCAAAAGGCGGCCTGCGACGGGTCGCCGGGCACGACGGTCCGTCCGGGTCGAAGGTCCGACCGGCGTACGCGGACCACCCGCTCCCCCTGCTCGTCCGCCACCGAGATGCGTGCACCGGCGGCGGCCAGCATGTCCTCGGTGTGGGTCCGGGTCGGCACCGGCTCACGAACCACTGTCTCCCCGGTGGCGGCGATCCCGGCCAGGAGCACGGCCGACTTCACCTGCGCACTGGCCATCGGCGGCCGGTAGTCGATGGCCCCCAGCTGCCCACCGGTGATCTCGACGGGAGGCAGGCAACGTGCTCCGTGGCCGACCACCGTGGCCCCCATCAGCTCGAGCGGTTCGGCCACCCGGTCCATCGGTCGGCTGATCAGCGAGGAGTCCCCCGTCAGCACGGTGGTCCCGTCGAGCCCGGCCACCACACCGGCGAACAGGCGCATGCCGGTGCCCGAGTTCCCGAGGTCGAGGGGCTCGGTGGCGGCATGGAGGCGGCCACGGCCTCCGGTCACCGAGACGGTGCCGTCGTCCTCGGACACGTCAGCCCCGAGGGCCCGGATGCCGACCAGCGTGCGGTGCACGTCATCCCCGTCGGACAACCCGGTGATGCTCGACTCGCCGTCGGCCAGCGCAGCCAACAGCAGGGCACGATGGGAGATGGACTTGTCACCGGGGACCCGGACCAAGCCCACCAAGGCGTGGCCCCCGCGGACCTGCATGGCGTCCTCAGCCCCGGCGCTCATCCGCTCGCGCCCAGCTCGCCGCTCGATGACCGGTAGCCCCGCTCGGCCAGCGCGCCCAACAGCGTTTCGGTCGACAGCCGGTCCACCGTCATGACCAGCACGCCGCGGTCCCCCTCGACCGAGTGGGCGATCTCCAGATCGACGATGTTGACGCCCAGTTCGGCGGCCAGGGTAGTGATCTCGGCCAGGACGCCTGTCCGGTCGGGCACCGGGACCCGGATCTCGATGAGGCCGTCGGGACGGGGCACGTGTGCGGCCAGGGCACGACGGGCGGTGGCCGCCCGGGTGAGGACCGAGAGCAGCTCGGTGTGGTCGTGGTCGGCGACCCGAGTTCGCATGGTCCGGAGCGCTTCGATGAGCAGGTCCAGGGTCTCCACGATGGCTGCGGCGTTGTCCTCACAGATGTCGGGCCAGATGCTGGGCTGGCCGGCGGCGATGCGGGTCATGTCCCGGAACCCCCCGGCGGCCAGTTGCAGCAGGGCCGCGTGCTCCTGGCCCAGCCCTGCGGCCAGGTCCATGAGGGTGGCCGCAGTGAGGTGAGGCACGTGGGACACCACCGCCACCAGCGAGTCGTGTTGGGCCGGCGGCAGAGCCACCACGTCGGCCCCGAGTGAGACGAGCAGGCTCCGGAGCCGGGTGTAGGCCATCGGGTCGGTCAGGGCGGTGGGGGTGAGCACCCAGGTGGCTCCGACGAAGAGCTCGCCGTTGGCCCCGTCCACGCCGACCTGCTCGGAACCGGCCATGGGGTGGCCGCCCACGAAAAAGGGGTGGTCCACCGAGGCAACCAAGGGGCCTTTCACGCTCCCGACGTCGGTCACGATGGCGTCGGGCCGGCGCCCCGGGCGTCCGAGGAGGTCTCGGATCACCGCCCCCGAGGCGCGCACGGGGGTGGCCACGAACACCACGTCGGCGTCGTCGTCGATCCCCTCGGCGTCGAGGGCGCCCAGGGACAGCGCCCGCCCGGCGATCCCCGGTGCCTGGTCGACGCCCGTCACCCGCCAGCCTCGGCTCCGCAAGGCGATCCCGATCGACGCCCCGATCAGGCCGGTGCCGACGATGGTCGCCCGCCCGGCACGCTCCTCGCCCACTTCGCGCCCATCGGCGCGGTTCTCGCCTGTGGGCTGACGGTCACTGCTGGTTCGGGGCGAGTCGGATCCCTCGTCAGGCGGGGAGGTCGTCACGGAGCCCCTTGGCGCCCTCGAGGTACACGTGGTGGATGTCGTTTCTCGACAGCTCGGTAGTGACGTGGAGCATCACCCGGATGCACCGGGGCACCGAGCCGGTGATGGCCAGCTCGCGGGCGCAGATCAGGGGCACCGCGCCGAGCCCCATCGACCGGGCCGCGGTGGCCGGAAAGGTGGACACGATGTCCTCGGTGGCCGTGAAGAGGATGGAGATGATGTCGTCCTCGGACAGCCCGTTCTGCTTCAGGACCTGTTCCAAGAGCGCCACCACGCGCTCCCGGATCGATTCGGGGGTATCGGCGTCGACGGTGGTCGCGCCCCTGACGGCTCGCACGGAAACAGGCATCGGCCGGCCATGTTACTCAGGAGGGGTCGCGGTCACCCCGGAACGCCGTCGCCGTCATCTCGGGGCACGGCCGCGGAGGCCATGTTCCGGACCTCGGCCGGCGTCAACGGGCGCCAGGTCCCCGGCCCGAGCGATGGATCGGCCAGAGGCCCGATCCGGGTCCGGACCAGTCGCCGCACCGGGTGACCCACGGCCTCGCACATGCGCCGGATCTGGCGGTTCCGTCCCTCGTGGATGACGATGCGCAGGAGCGTCGGGGCCACGACAGCCACGCGGGCCGGTGCGGTCATCCCGTCCTCCAGCTCGATGCCCTCGCGCAGGCGCCGGATCTCGGCGGGCGACGGTTCGCCGTCCACTTCGGCCAGGTACTCCTTGGGCACGCCGAACGACGGGTGGGTCAGCCGGTGGGCCAGCTCGCCGTCGTTGGTCATGATCAACAGGCCCTCGGTCCCCATGTCCAGGCGGCCGACGGCGAACACCCTCGGCTCGGCCGGTACCAAGTCGATGACCGTGGGCCGTCCTTGGGGGTCGTCGGCCGTGGTGACCACGCCGCCCGGCTTGTTCACCAGGTAGTGGACGAGCCCGGGGAGGACGGGGAGGGGCACGCCGTCCAGCTCCACCCGATCGACGGCGATGTCCACCCGCCGGCCCAGGATCGGGATCTCGCCGTTGACCGTCACCCGGCCCTCGACGATCAGTTCCTCGCATACTCGTCGCGAGCCCAGCCCGATCCGGGCCAGAACCTTCTGCAACCGCTCGCCCTCGTGGTCGGGGGCGAGCGGTTCAGGCATCCGCAGCCGGTCGGAGCTGCTCCTCGAATTCGGCCACGGCCTCGGGACCTGGCAACAGGTCCTCCACCGGGGGAAGTTGGTCCACGCGATCGAGCCCCATTCGCTCCAAGAAGGCCTCGGTCGTGCCGTAGAGGACGGGCTGCCCCGGTCCGGGGGCCCGACCGACGCCGGCGATGTACCCACGATGCTCCAACAGGCGCACCACCCCGTCGACGTTCACGCCCCGCAGCGCGGCGATCTGGGCCCGGGAGACGGGTTGCTTGTAGGCCACGATGGCCAGGGTCTCGAGGGCGGCGGCCGAGAGCCGGGACGACACGCCGACGTTGGCGAACCGTTCCACGTACGGGGCGAGGTCGGGATGGGTCTGGATCCGGTAGCCGCCGGCGATGCGGACCACGGCGAACCCCCGGTTGTCGGCCCGGCACGATTCGATCAGCTCGTCGCAGAGGGGCTCCACCCGGTCGACGGGGATCTCGAGCAGCTCGGCCAGCAGCCCGGGGGGGACGGGCTCCACCGCCACGATCAGCACGGCTTCGACGGCCCGGGCCTCTTCGGACAACGGCATCGATCAGCCCTCGTACTCGTACTCGGCGGCACCGACCGACACGGTGCTCGGCGCGCCGGCCACCCAGGAGACCTCGAGCTCACCGAACGTGCCGCCCTGTTCCAGGGCGACGCGGCCCTGCTTGCACAGCTCGAGCAGGGCCAGGAACCGCACAATGACCTCCATCCGGGTGGTGAGGTGGCTGGTCAGGCCCCGGAAGGTGGCCGTCCCTTCCCGGGGCAGGCGGGCTTCGAGCTCGGAGACGGCCTCGGACACCGTGACCGCGTCCACGGTGACGTGGTACAGGTCCACCACCGGTGCCGGGCGGGCCGCCGTGGCCCGGAGGTAGGCCGCCATCAGGTGGCCCGGGGTGACGCCTTCGAGCAGGTCGGGAGCGTGGACCACGAACCCGTCGTCGAGACCGGCGTCGCGGGGCACCGAGCGGCTGGCGTACTCCATCATGAGGGCGAAGCCGTCAGCCGCGGCCGAGTAGGCCTGGCACTCGAGCAGGCGGGCCAAGAGCAGGTCTCGTTCCTCCCAACCGGACAGCTCCTCGTCGCCCTCCACGTCGTCGGGACCCGGGAGCAGCCGCTTCGACTTCAGCTCGACGAGGAGCGCCGCCACCACCAAGAACTCCGAAAGGGTGGACAAGTCGACGTCCTGCCAGGTGCTGATCTCGGCCACGAAGGCGTCGACCATCTCGGCCAAAGGAACGTCGTAGATGTCCACCTGGTGGGAATTGACCAGCTGCAGCAAGAGGTCGATCGGACCGTCGAAGACGGGCAACGAGACAGTGGCGGCCACGACCCTCGACCCTACCGGCTCCCGCCCCGCCGGCCGCGCACCCCACGGTGTTTTCGGCCGTAGTCGCCGGCCCCTACCATTACCCCCCATGTCCAGGGTTCTCTCCGGTATCCAACCAAGCGGTGAGCTCCATTTGGGGAACTATCTGGGGGCCGTGCGGAACTGGGTTGCCGATCAGTACACGGACGAGGCCTACTACTGCATCGTCGACCTCCACGCCCTGACCTTGGACATCGAGCCCGAGACGCTCCGGGCCCGGACGTGGGACGCGGCCATCGACCTCTTGGCCGCAGGGCTCGATCCCGACTCGTGCACCCTGTTCGTCCAGAGCCAGGTGGCCGAGCATGCTCGCCTGACCTGGCTGCTCGAGTGCACGGCCACCATGGGCGAGCTGCGCCGCATGACCCAGTTCAAAGAGAAGGGGGCCGGCCAGGAGTCGGTGCGGGCCGGGCTGTTCACCTATCCGGTCCTGATGGCGTCCGACATCCTCCTCTATGACGCCGACCGGGTGCCGGTCGGGGACGACCAACGCCAGCACCTGGAACTGACCCGGGAGCTGGCCATCCGGTTCAACCATCGGTACGGGGACGTCTTCGTCGTGCCCGAGGCGGCCATTCCCCGCATCGGGGCGCGGGTCATGGACCTCCAGCACCCCGAGCGGAAGATGTCCAAGTCGGTCAGCTCGCCCCTCGGAACGGTGCAGATCCTGGACGAGCCGGCCGAGCTGGAGCGCAAGATCAAGCGGGCGGTGACCGACACCGACGGGGAGGTGCGTTACGACCCCGAGGAGAAGCCGGGGCTGTCCAACCTGTTGGAGCTGCTGGCCGTGGCCACCGACCGCTCACCGGCCGAGGTCGCCTCGGGCTATCAGCGCTACGGCGATCTGAAGCGGGACGTGGCCGAGTCGCTCATTGAGCTGTTGCGCCCGGACCGGGAGCGCCGGAAGGCCCTGGCCGCCGATCCGGAGGCGGTGGCCGCGCTGCTGGCCGTCGGGGCCGACAAGGCGCGTGCGGTGGCCGGAGCGACCTATGCCCGGGCCGCAGGGGCCATGGGCCTGATCACCTCGCCCTGAGGCCCTCTCGGGCCCGTCTGCGCCGGCGCCACCCCACGAGGACGAAGACCCCGAACAGGACCAGGCCCACCCCACCGACGGCCGAGAGGGCCAGGCCGACCAGCGCGTTGGCCGGGGCATAACGGAACGTAACGATGAAGTCGCCAGCGGGCACCTCGACCCGCTGGGTCACCGTCGAGGACACGACCGGTGCCGTCACCGGCGAGCCCCGGTGGCTCTGGCCCGTGCCCGTTGCGCCGCCGACGACCGGTTGGATCGTGGCGTGCCAGCCCGGGAGGGGCGCCTCGCTCCGGACCAACCACACCGGGTCCGCCGCCCGGACCAGGAACCGCTGGGTGCCGTCGATCCCGGTGCTGAGCAGTTGGACGCGGCCGGGCCTGCCTCCCGGCACTCGAGCCGTCGTCCATGCCCATCCCCGCGGGTGGGCGTTGCGGAACACCGAGAAGGCGCCGATGGCCCCGCTGTAGGTCCAATGCGGGGGGTTCACCGCGCCCTGCATGCGTCCGTCCAGGGCGACGGTGCCGTCCTCTGCCGTGCTGACCTCGGGGGCCAGTGCCGTCACCGTCGGGCCCGGGCCGTTCTGGACCACGATCCCGGCGGCCGGGGTCGGCGCCCGCAGCTGAAAGCGGAACGAGGCACCCGATCCCGTCGTCCCCCCCGAACCGGTCGAGGGTCCGACCCTGCCGGCCAGCCAGTCCACCGACCCCGACGGTGTCACCAAGCCGATCCGGGCCGAGGCATTGGCCGGTGCCCCGCTGAGCGGGATCTCACCCGATCCCACGGTCAGGGTGCCGCCGAAGTACCAGGTGTGCCGGCCGCCGGCGGCCAGCGGGACCGGGTCGGTCACGGTCGGGGCACCGAACAAGCTCGGGTAGGCCGGGAAGGGGGTGGCGAGGGTCGGGGGCGGGGTGGTCGGGGGGGTGGTCGGCACCGGCGTGACGAAGTAACTGGGCAACGAGAGGAGGACGGTCACGTTGAGCTCGTCCCAGACCGTGCCGGACAGCGTGGCCGGATTGAGGTCCTCTTGCAGGTGGGCCCCGGTGGCCTGGTAGTAGTTGCCGTCCACCAATGCGGCGTAGCCCTGGGCGCTCGGCACCCGGGTCAACACGTTCTCGTCGGTCTGGCCCAGCGCGAAGAGCTCGCTGTTGTTGAACCGGTCGGGGTCGTAGATGATGAACCGGCCGTTCCCGGTGGCTGCGGCCAACTGGACGGCCGGGGCGTCGAGCCCGTAGGCGGTGGCATGGGTGACCGGGCCGTGCAACGACAGGACGGTGAAAAAGACGAGGTCCACGGCCATGATTCCGGCGAGGACGCGGCGCAGCCCCGCTCGGGAGAACCAGCCGGGGACGAGCGCCACCCCGGTGCCCACGGCGGCGATGACCACTCCCCCGGTCAGGACGAAGGCCACGGCCTGGCGCATGTCCGGGGTCGAGGGAAGCTGGGTGCCGATAGCTGCTTCGAGGCCCGAGCTCCACAGCCATGACCCGACGCACAGCACGCTGACCACGGCGAGCGGGACACAGGTCACGGCCACCTCGACCCGACGGGCCCGGGGTCGGCCGGCGGTCAAGGCTTCGGTCGGTGCCACTGCGCCGTCGTTGCCCCCACCGGCCCGGTCCGGACCCGACGGCCGACGGTCGGCCAGCACGAGGTGCACCCACCAGGCCAGGAGGGCGGCGAGGGCGAAGTCCACTCCGAGGAGGTTCCGGTTCAAGAGGCGCTGGCTCCTGATCCCGGGGATGGCGTACAGCACGTGACCGAACGGCGTCCCGCCGCCCCACGCCGCCGCCAGGCTGAC
>JAUTXB010000287.1 GCA_030838245.1 Acidimicrobiaceae bacterium | reverse complement strand
TCGGGTTGGGCCCCACTCGGGCTGGGGCCGTTAACAGTCCGGCTCGGTCCCGCCCGTAGCGCGCAGGCCGGGGCTCCTACCAGGTGGTAGAAGCCCTGGTCAGACCTCCGGCTGTCGCGGAACGCCGATTCGGCAGTGCGTCCTGAAAGGAGAGTGATGACGATGTAGAAGGTCGTTGTCATGAACCGTGCTGTGCCGGTGATGGAGGTTGGCCCTCCGGGATCGCCGATCAGGCGGAGGTCCCAAACCACCGCAAGCTGCTGCGGTTAAGAGCCGTGGTGGTGAGCGTTGCGGAAAAGGCCGCCATTGAGCGGTCAGGTGTGCGACGAAGAAGACGAACGTGAGTGAACCACTGATGACGCATCGAAACGGCGAACAATGGCATCGAAACCGGGGATGTGCTGAACCCCCGGGAGAAAGACGCAGCCTTTCTGCGTCCTGGGTCAGGAGGCTGCCTGGTGGCTGTCCTGGCGGTGTCCGGTGTAGAAGTGGCGTGAGCTCGTCGCAGGCGCTGGCATGGAACAGGAGAACCTGTCGCCCCGATAGTGACGGCCAGTCGAAATGGGTGTTGTCGGCCCCCTGGTCGCGAGAGGGAGAACGCCAAGGGATAACCACCCGGAGGCGGAGAGTACCGATGCGGGGCACAGGGGCGGACCGGCCCGTAGTAGCGGTGAAGGCCCTGTAATGGGGTCGGAGTGAAGGGGCCGGACAGGTCAGATCGACTGGAGGCCAACCCTATTGTGGGGGAGGAGCCGACGGAGGGATCGAAGCCGAACAAGCGGAAGTCGTTTGATATCGACAAGCGCCTCCTTTGGGGGGCGTGGGAGAAGGTCCGGGCCAACAACGGGGCGCCGGGCGTGGACGCCGTCAGCATCGCCGTGTTCGGCGAGCGGTGGGGGGACAACCTCTACAAGCTGTGGAATCGGATGAGTTCGGGGAGCTACTTCCCGGGCCCGGTGCGGGCGGTGGAGATACCGAAAGACCATGGGGCCGGGGTCCGGGTCCTCGGCGTGCCGAATGTGGCCGACCGGGTGGCGCAGACCGCAGCCGCGATGCTGCTGGAAGCCAAGCTGGAACCGATCTTCCACCCCGACAGCCACGGCTATCGTCCCGGGCGGTCCGCCCAGGACGCGGTCGAGGTCTGTCGGCGGCGTTGTTGGGAGCACGACTGGGTGATCGACTGTGACATCCGGGCGTTCTTCGACAGCGTCCCCCATGACCTTCTCATGAAGGCGGTGGCTCACCACACCAGCGAACGCTGGGTGCTGCTCTACATCGAACGGTGGCTCACAGCCCCCATGCAGATGCCAGACGGCACCCTCATGGCGCGAGAGAAAGGAACTCCACAAGGGTCGCCGATCTCGCCGCTGTTGGCCAACCTGTTCATGCACTACGCGTTCGACCGCTGGATGGACCGGGAACACCCGGACTGCCCGTTCGAGCGCTACGCGGATGACATCGTGATCCACTGCAACAACGAGACCCAGGCCAACGAGCTTCGGGCCGACGTCGCCGACCGACTCGGGACCCTCGGTCTCGAGCTACACCCCGACAAGACCAGGATCGTGTTCTGCAAAGACTCGAACCGGCCCGGCCAGGCGGAGCATGTCAGCTTCGACTTCCTCGGGTTCACCTTCCGGGGCCGCCTGCTCAAAGGCAAGTACGGACACTTCATCGGGTTCGTGCCCGCCATCAGCACCAAGGCGCGCAAGGCGATCGGCCAGAAGATCAGAGCCTGGCATCTCAACCGTCGCAGCTGGGCGGACCTGTCCAGCCTGGCCGCCGACATCAACCCGGTGACCAGAGGCTGGATCAACTACTACGGAGCCTTCTACCGCTCCGAGTTGCGCTTCCTGGCCTGGCGCATCAACGACCACCTCGTCCGATGGGCCATGCAGAAGTTCAAACGATTCCGGGGCCGATACGCCCGAGCGTTCGACTGGCTGGTCCGTGTACACCACCACCAGCCAGCCCTATTCGCCCACTGGCAACTCGCCCCACCGCTACGAGGCCGACCCGTGGGAGCCGGATGACGGGAGACTGTCACGTCCGGTTCTGAGAGAGCCGGGGGGTGAAACTCCCCCCGGCCACTCGCCCTTCGCGGACGTCGCAAGGTTCGACGCACGGTGACATCTCGGGACAGGTGATAATCGACGGTGCTGGGGCTGATGAAGAGTTGAGCAGCGATCTCCTTGTTGGTCTTCCCCTGTGCGGCGAGGCGAGCGACCTGTGACTCCTGTGGGGTGAGTTGGTCCAACGTCTCTACCGTTCGTTCACGGGCGCGTTCGCCGCCCGCCAGCAGTTCGACGCGCGCCCGCTCGGCAAATGCCTCCATCCCAAAGTGGGTGAACATGTCGTGAGCGATCCGTAGCTCGTGACGGTTGTCTAGGCGGCGACGCTGAAAGGTCTGGTGATCGCCGTGACCGATAAGTCGCAGGAAGAACTATGAGCAGCGTCGACGCACAGGCGGCACCCTCCACTCAGGAACGCCAATACGGCTCCGGATTCTGGACCGTGGCCTCTGCCTTCCTCGTCGTCATGGCCTTCGCCACCCTGCCGAGTCATCTATACGGCCTTTACCGAACCCGAGATCACCTCTCGGCCATCATGATCACTGTGATTT
>JAUTXB010000286.1 GCA_030838245.1 Acidimicrobiaceae bacterium | reverse complement strand
GAAGCAGCGGGTCTGCTCGTTCTGGGCCGGGGTCAACTGGTCGCTATCCGATGTGTCGGCCCATTGACCGATCGACGGCCGGAGCACCCTGGCCACCCCGAGCGCAGCCGTCGAACGGTCAGATCGGGCCGGGAGGGCACACTACGCTGACGGCACACCCGACGGGAGGCTGTGCGTGGCATTCGACCTAGCTGCACTACTCGAACAGCATCGAGGTGAGAACTTCGGGCTGCACACCGAGTTCATGAACCCCCAGATGGCCAAGATGCTGAAGACCATCGGCTTCGACCGGTTCTACGTCCGCGGCGAGGGATCCATGCTCATCGACGACCACGGCGATCGGTACCTGGACCTGTTGTCCGGCTTCGGCGTGTTCGCCCTGGGCCGGAGCCACCCGGGCATCAAGGATGCCTTGCACCAGGCGCTCGACGCTGACCTACCCAACTTGGCCCAACTGGACTGCGCCCTGCTGCCCGGCCTGTTGTCCAAGGAACTGGTGGCCCGGTCCCATCCCGGCATCGAGCGGGTCGTGTTCACCAATTCCGGGGCCGAGGCCGTCGAAGCCGCCATCAAATTCGCGCGGTACGCCACCCGGCGCTCTCGCATCCTCTATTGCGACCACGCCTTCCACGGACTGACCAACGGCGCCCTGTCGTTGAACGGGGGCACCGACTTCCGCAAGGGGTTCGGCCCGTTGCTGCCCGGCTGCCAGCCGGTTCCCTTCGGTGACGCCGACGCCCTGGCCAAGGAGCTGGCCAAAGGTGACGTGGCCGCGTTCGTCGTCGAGCCCATCCAGGGCAAGGGCGTCTACATGGCGTCGGAGGGCTACTGGGCCGCCGTCCAGGAGCTGTGCCGCCGCCACAAGACGCTGTTGGTGGTCGACGAGGTGCAGACCGGCCTCGGTCGGACCGGGAAGTTCTTCGCCTACCAGCACTGGGGGGTCGAGCCCGACATCATCACCGTGTCCAAGGCGCTGTCGGGCGGGTACATCCCGGTGGGGGCCATGCTGTGCTCGGGCAAGGTGCTCGACAGCGTCTACAACTCCATGGACCGAGCCGTCGTCCACTCCTCCACCTTCTCGAGGAACCAGATGGCCATGGTCGCCGGCCTGGCCACGCTGGCGGCCATCGAGGAGGAGGGGATCGTAGACCGAGCCACCAGGTCCGGAGAGCGTTTCATGGAGGGCCTCGCCCCCTTGGTCGACAAGTACGAGCTGTTGCACGAGGTGCGGGGCAAGGGGCTGATGATCGGTCTGATCTTCGGCGAGCCCAGCGCCCGAGGGCCGAGGGCCCGGTACAAGATGATGGAGCTGACCCGCAAGGGCCTGTTCGCCCAGATGATCGTGGTGCCGCTTTTCCACCGCCACCGGATCCTGACTCAGGTGGCAGCCGACAACGTGAACATCATCAAGCTGTTGCCGCCACTCAACATCAGCGACGCGGAGATCGACTCGTTCATCGCCGCCCTCGACGACGTCCTCGCCGATGCCCATCGCAGCTCGGGTCTGTTGGTCGAGGTGGGGATGGCCATGGCCAAGAACACGTTCCGGCGCACCAGGGACCGCACCGCGATGGTCGAGGCCACGGGGGCGTCGGCCTGATGGACACCGAGGCGCACCGGTCGTGGTCCCTCGAACCACACGATCGGGTGCTGGTGACCGGTGCGGCCGGTTTCATCGGCTCGGCCCTCACCCGCGAGCTGTGCGGCCGCGATGCCCACGTGGTTGCCCTGGTGGAACCGGGCGCTGACCGCGGCAATCTGGACGGGGTCGACGTCGAAGAGGTGACCGCCGATCTGCGTGATGCCACCGCCGTGGCCAAGGCGGCCGACGGCTGCCGCGCCGTCTTCCACGTCGCTGCGCTCTATCGGTTCTGGGCCAAGGACCCAGAGTCGTTCTACGCCATCAACGTCGAGGGCACCCGCAACGTGCTCGCCGGCGCTCGCCAGGCCGACAGCGAGCGCATCGTCTATACCAGCACCGTCGGCACGCTCGGGCTGAAAGGCGCCACCCAGGGGCGCCCGGTGGACGAGACCTCCTATGCCCACGTCGATCACCTCTTCGGTGGGTACAAGCAATCCAAGTACGTGGCCGAACACGAAGTCCTCCGTGCTGCGGCCGAGGGACTCCCGGTGATGTTGGTGCAGCCGACCATGCCCGTCGGTCCCCGGGACCGAGGACCCACCCCCACGGGACAGACCGTGCTCGAGTTCCTGAACGGCCGGATCCCCGTCTTCGTCGACACCACCTTGAACGTCGTCGACGTGGACGACGTGGCCCACGGCCACGTGCTGGCGGCCGAGCGGGGGGCCGTGGGTCGCAGCTACATCTTGGGTGGGGAGAACCTGTCGCTCCAACAGGTCCTGGGCGGCCTGGCCGCCGTCACCGGCCTGCCCGCCCCGACCCGTCGGGTCCCTAGTGCTCTAGCCCTGGCCGCTGCTCAGGTCTCCGAGCTGGTCGAGGGCCGCCTGCTCCGCCGGGCCCCGACCATTCCATTGGAGGCGGCGAAGATGTCCACCACCCAGATGTCCTTCGACGACAGCCGAGCCCGCACCGAGATCGGGTACACCTCGAGGACGGCGCTTGAGGCCCTAGAGCACGCCGCCCGATGGTTCGCCCAGTCCGGCGCCGTCCGCCCCGAGCGGCTGGCCCGCTTCACCTGGGACGGGTGACCGTGCGGGTGGTCATCGGCTCCGATCACGCCGGCTTCGTCCTGAAGGGTGCGGTCATCGGACACCTCGAGAGCCAGGGCCACGTGGTCACCGACATCGGTACCTACTCGACCGAGCCGGTCGACTACCCACCCATCTGTGCCGACGTGGCCCGGCGGATCGTGCGGGCCGAGGGGGACCTCGGCATCGTCATCGGTGGTAGCGGGCAGGGGGAGCAGATCGCGGCCAACAAGGTACGCGGGGCCAGGGCCGCCCTCTGCCATGACGAGTACACCGCCCGGTTCGCCCGGCGCCACAACGACGCCACCGTCCTCTCGCTCGGCGCCCGGGTCGTGGCCACCGAGCTGGCCCTCGACATCGTCGATGTGTTCCTGGCCACCGGCTTCGACGGCGGACGCCACGCGGCCCGCCTGGCCGAGCTGACCGTCATCGAGGACGAAGAGGCGGCGCCCGGTGGCGACGTAGCCACGCAGCCTTGACGGCCGGCCGCGGTGACAGCGGCCACGCGGTGACGGGGGGCGATCCCGGCACCCGGGTCCGGTACGTGGCCGATGCCGTGGTGCCCTGCGACGGCTCGGGGCGCATCCTGGTTCCCGGGGTGGTCGAGGTGGAGGGGGACACCATCGTCCACGTCGGACCGGTCGACCGACAGCGCGCCGCACTCGACCCGGGACATGGTGAGCCAGGGGGTACTGAGCCAGGCCGTGCGGCCGTGGGCTCGGTGACCGAGGTCCGGGTGCGGGGCCTCCTCCTCCCTGGATTGGTCAACGTGCACTGCCACTCGCCCATGACGCTCTTCCGGGGAACGGGCGAGAACCTTCCGCTCGAGCGGTGGCTGCACGAGGTCCTGTGGCCCCGCGAGGCCCAGCTCACCCCTGACGACGTGTACTGGGGCATGGCCCTGGGCGCATCCGAGCTCCTGCGCTTCGGCGTCACCACCACCTGCGAGATGTACTTCTTCGAGGACTCCGTGGCCGACGCCGTGCTGGCCGCCGGCTCCCGAGCCGTGATCTGCCCCGGCGTCCTGCAGCTGCCCGGGCTCGACGGCCAGTCGTGGTCGGGGCGGTTGTCCCAGATCGTCGATTTCCACCAACGCCGCCACGGGGAGGCCGACCGGATCGAGGTGGGGTTCGGCCCCCACGCCGCCTACACCGTGCCCCTCGACGTCCTGGCCCAGACGGCCGAACTGGCTCGCCAGCTCGATGCGATGGTCCATATCCACGTGGCCGAGACCGAAGCCGAGGTCGGTGGCTTTGCCGCCGAGCACGGATGCACCGTGCCCGCGGCGTTGGCCGACGCCGGGGTCTTCGACGCCCGGGTCCTGGCTGCCCACAGCATCTGGCTCACCGACGCCGATCTCGACCTGTATGTGGCCCACGATGTGGCTGTCGCCCACTGTCCGCAGAGCAACGCCAAGTTGGCCTCGGGGGTGGCTCGGCTCGAGGACATGTTGGCCCGGGGGCTCCGGGTGGGCCTGGCTACCGACGGCCCTGCATCGAACAACGACCTCGACCTCTGGGAGGACATGCGATTGTCGGTCATGCTGGCTCGCATCCGGAGCCGGGACGCCACATCCCTGCCCGCGGCCAAGGTCCTGGACCTGGTCACTCGGGGCGGGGCGGCGGCGCTCGGGAGAGACGACCTCGGGTCGTTGCACGCCGGAGCCAAGGCGGACATGATCCTGATGGACCTGGAAGATCCGGCCTTCGTGCCTCTGCTCGAGGATGCGCAGCTGATCGAGCACCTGGTGTGGTCGTCCCAGAGCAGGTTGGTCACCGATGTGTGGGTGGGGGGACGCCAGGTGGTGGCCGACGGGGAGTGCCTCACCGTCGACGGCCCCGAGGCTCGCCGGGAGGTCCAACAGCGGGCCCGCCGCCTGGCCGACGCCTGATCGAACCGCTCCCAGGTGATGTCTGGTGAAGGCGTAGGCCGCTAGCTTGGAACTCTATGGAGACACGACGGCTCGGGGACTCCGGTTTGGTGGTCACGATCGCCGGGTTGGGATGCAACAACTTCGGCATGCGGATCGATCAGGCCCGCGCCACCGAGGTGGTGAACGCTGCCCTGGACATCGGGGTCACCTTCTTCGACACCGCTCGCTCTTACGGTGGCGGCCGCTCGGAGGAGTTCTTGGGGGTGGCCCTCAAGGGGCGACGCGACCGAGCGGTGGTGGCCACCAAGTTCGGAAGCGCGCGCCTTGACAGCCGGGGGTCGCGGGCCGAGCTGATCCGCTCGGTCGAGGCCAGCCTTCGGGCCCTCGATACCGACTGGATCGACCTGCTGCAGCTGCATGCCCCTGACCCCCGGACACCGATCGCCGAGACCCTCGACGCCCTGGACAGCCTGGTCCGGGCGGGCAAGGTTCGCTACATCGGGTGCTCCAACTTCTCGGGCTGGATGATCGCCGACGCCGCCTGGACGGCCCGCACCCGCCACGACACCCCGTTCATCTCGGTGCAGAACCAGTGGAGCCTCCTCAGCCGGGAGATCGAAGGTGAGGTGACCACGGCGGCCGAGAAGTTCGGCTTGGGGGTGCTGCCCTACTTCCCGCTGGCGTCAGGCCTGCTCACCGGCAAGATCCGGCCCGGACAGTCGGCCCCGACCGACAGCCGGCTCTCGGTGCAGGGCTTCGACCGGGTGGTCACCCCGGAGAACATCGACAAGGTCGAGCGGCTCCGGGCGTGGGCCGAGCAGCGGGGCTGGAGCGTGACCCGCCTGGCCCTGTCCTGGCTGGCCAGCAAACCGGTGGTGGGATCGGTCATCGCTGGCGCCACCTCGCCCCAACAGGTGCGTGAGAACGCCGAAGCGACGGTCAGTGACTTGACGCCCGAAGAGGTGTCCGAGGTGGGAGCGCTGGTCAGCTAGTTGCTCGGCAAGGCGGCGGCCTCGGCGGCTCGAACCACCCCGGTGGCAAAGCGCCCGATGATGTGGTGCAGGACGGCGTGCATCAACCGACCCGTCCCGGGGATCTTGGTGTCGAACGACGACGACCACGTGAGCCTGGACCCCTCACCCTCGGCCACCAGCAGCACGTCGCACCGGTAGTTGCGGACGGGGAAGCCCGAGAGGATCACGTAGCCCAGGTGAGAGGGAGGCTCCCACACCACCACCTCCTCCCGGCTGCCCACCCCGAGGGTGGTGAAGCGCCGGATGGCACCGACCCCGTCGGGCGCCGGCTCGCCCTCCCGTTCGAGACCAGTTCGGGTGAGGAAGGACCACTCCTTCCAGCGGGCGGCCTCACCGACCAGCGGCCAGAGCGCGACGACCGGCGCCGACGATGTGGCGGTGACCTCGAACGACCAGTCGGGCACGGCCGCCGACTCAGCCGTCGAGCTTGGCCTTGAGGGCGTCGAGGGTCTGCTGGTAGATGCCCTGCATGAGGTCGGTCATTTCGTCCGGCCGTGCCTCGACGTCCCAGGTGACCTTGGATCCGGCGCCGTCGGGGGTGACCGTGATGGTGGCCTGGTGGAACTCGACCGGCACACCGTCGACGATGGAGTAGGTCTGGGTATGGGTGTCATCGGATGTGCTGACCAGTCGCTCGGTGACCTCCATGCCGGACATGGCGATGATGCGGTTTTCGCCCTCCAACCGGCACGACTCGACGCCTGGCATCCATGTGTCGATGCCGCCGAAATCGCCGATGACCGCCCACACCTCGTCCGGCGACTTCTCGATGTCGATCGCTGCCTGTGCCGATGCCATGAGACCCCTTTTGTCGTGTGTTCTGATGGCCCCTGCGTCGCACGGCCACCGTTTCCTCGTGACGATGCTGCCGCATTGCCATCCTGTCACCAGGCACCGTAGCGTCGTCCGACGTGAACAGGCAGATTTCCCAGCCGGCCCTGTCGGAGTCGGCACCCGAGGGCGCCGCCCTCTTCGTTCCCGAGGGCCACACGTTCGTCCCCACCGAGTTGTCCCGGGGGCCGTGGTCGCCCAAGGCCCTTCACGGCGGCCCGGTGGCCGCCTTGGGTGCTCGAGCCATCGAGGCGGACGCGGGCGACAACGGGCTCCAGGTGGTCCGGATGACGGTGGAGCTGCTCCGGCCGGTACCGCTCGAGCCCCTCACCGTCGAGACCACACTGTTTCGCCCGGGCAAACGCGTCCAGCTGCGCGACGCCCTCATCGAGGCCGGCGGTGTGCCGGTGGCGGCCGTGCGCGCCTTGAGCATCCGGGTATCTCCGAGCGACGACGGGCAACTCCCGGCACTGACCGAGCCGGAGACGGCCCCGCCGGGCCCGGCCGAGGGCAGCGCGGCGGCGACGGATCCGATCGAGCGCCCGGGGTTCCACAACCGAGGGGCCGAGCTGCGATTCGTCCGGGGCCAGTTCGGGCAGACCGGCCCGGCCACCGTGTGGGTCCGACTATGCCAGCCGGTGGTGGCCGGCGAACAGCCCTCCCCGCTGCAAAGGGTGATGGCGGCGGCCGACTTCGGCAACGGCGTGTCGGCCGAGCTCGAGTTCGGATCCGGCTCGTTCATCAATCCCGACCTCACCGTGGCTCTGGTCCGGCTGCCGGTGGGCGAGTGGGTCTGCCTCGATGCCCGGACCCGGCTGACCGCGACGGGGACCGGGTCGGCCCAGTCGACTCTGTGGGACGTCGACGGTCGGGTGGGGACGGCCATCCAGAGCTTGCTGGTGGAGCTGGGTCAGTGAACGTCGAGGCGAGCAGTCCGAGCGTGGCCGACTTGTTGGTTGCCCGGGCCGAGGACGATCGCATCGGGCTCCGGTTCGAGGACCAGCAGTGGAGCTGGCGGGAGGTGGTCGACGAGAGCGCGGCCCGGGGGGCGGTGCTGTCCGAGCTGCGCCGGGAAGGTCCGTTCCACATCGGCGTGCTCCTGGGGAATGTGCCCGACTACCTGTTGTGGCTGGGAGGCGCAGCGC
>JAUTXB010000242.1 GCA_030838245.1 Acidimicrobiaceae bacterium | reverse complement strand
CGCGCCGGAGTGGACAGTCGAATGCCGACGTCCCGGGCCAACAACCCCTTCCAGAGCATGCCGATGAGGGCAGCACCCTTGGGCCGAACGTCCTCGGCCTCCCGCCGGGCCAGCTCGGTGTCGAAGTTGGGATCGCTCGCACCGAACAGGTCCTCGGCCAGCGTGGTGTACGACCCCAACGACATGAGTGTCCCGCGAGACACGAGGCGGTTGCGCCACTCGGGCAGCTCGGCGCCGAATGGGTAGGGGACGGGCTCGACCGAGCGGCCGCCGGCCTTCTTCCCCGGTACGTCATAGGGAAAGTAGTAGTCGGGAAAAAAGGACAGTGAGGTCATCGTCACCGGTGTGTTCGATTCGAGGTAGTCGAGCGCCACTGGTGCGGTGTCCACGAAGACCTCCAGGAGGGCAGGATCGGGCTCCACTCCCATGGCCAGGTGGCGAACGTAGGCCAGGGCCTCCTCGCGGCTGTCCTCCATGCCTCCCGCGGCCATGTGGGCGTTCTGGGGAATCCACAGGACACCGCCCGAGACGGCGGTGGTCCCCCCGATCATGTCGCTCTTCTCGACCACGATCGTCCGGGCCCCTCCGTCGGCGGCCAACGTCGCCGCAGTCAACGCGGCGCCGCCCGACCCGACCACGATGACGTCGACGACCTCATCCCACGAATCTGGTACGTCGACGATCATGTTCCTCCCCGGCTTGCCTCGTGGCCTCATCGTAGGGGAGGACGCAGCGCCCTTCCCAGTTGGCCCGAGTCACGATTGACTAGGGTCATCCAATGAGGTTCTCCACTGCCTTGTTCGCTACTGACCATGCCGTGAACCCGGTCACCGCCGCGGTGGCTGCAGAGGTCCGGGGGTTTCACTGCTTCTATGTTCCCGAGCACACCCATATCCCCGTCGAGCGCGAGACCCCGCACCCGTTGACCGGCGACACACTGAATGACGAGTACCGACGGACCCTCGATCCCTGGGTGACGTTGGCTGCCGTCTCGTCGGCAACGGAGAGCATACGGCTGGGTACTTCGATCGCCCTGGTGGCCGAACATCACCCCATCACCTTGGCCAAGGAGATCGCCACCCTGGACTATCTGTCCGGGGGACGGGTCGTGCTGGGTATGGGGTACGGCTGGAACCTCGAGGAGTTGGCTCACTTCGGCGTGGACCCAGCGCAGCGGCGCGCCGTAGTCCGCGAGTGCGTCTTGGCCATGCGGGCGTTGTGGACACAGGAAGAGGCGGCGTTCTCGGGAAAGTTCGTCACCTTCGGGCCGAGCTGGTCGTGGCCCAAGCCTGCGCAGTCGAGGCTGCCCGTCCTGGTCGGAGCGGCGGCCGGGCCGAGGACGTTCGCCCACATCGCCGAGTACGCCGACGGCTGGATGCCCCACGGAGGAGCCGGGCTCGGCACCTCGCTGCCCGTGCTCCGACAGGTCTGGGAAGAAGCGGGACGAGAGCCGTCGGCACTGGAGGTGGTGATCATGGGGGTCATCCCCGATCCGGGGAAGCTCGAGCATTATCGGTCGCTCGGTGTCGACGAGATCGTGCTCGGGTTCCCCACCCACAGCGCCGGCGAGATGGAACGGACGCTCGATGGCTACGCGGGGATCATCGCCGAGTTCTCGTAGTCGTCGCCCAGCCACTGGGTGGCAGGGTTCAACTCGCTACCATGTGGTCGGAGCTCATGGCATTGTTCTTCCGACTGGTTGACGCACCGGTCACGCACAAGGAGGCCCACCATGGAAACCCGCACGAACGCATGGACCCGAGACGCGGAACCCATCAAGATCGGCTGGCTCGGGTCTGCGCTCGATGGTCCGGGTGGCGGCTACGACAAGATCCATCGAATGGCGTTCGACGAGGCCACCGAACAGGGATTGCTCGACCGTCCGGTTGAGTTCGTGATCCATGCCGAACGAGGACTGCCCACCGGCTCGGCCCGCAACGCCGTGGACGGGTTCAGGTACCTGGTCGACCAAGGATGCATCGGCGTCGCCGGTGCGTACAGCTCCGACAACGCCATGGTCGTCGCCCCACTGGCCAACGAGCTGCACGTTCCGCTGATCAGCTGGGCTGGCACGGAACAACTTTGCGGCGAGTACTGCTTTCGGCTCGGAAACGGCGACTGTGGCGCCGACGCCGCTCTGTGCGCATCCTGGCTCGCACGGAAGGGCTACAAGCGGATCGCCGTGCTGAGCGAGGTGTCGCCCAACGGCGACGAGTACTTCCGTTTCTTCCGTCAGGAGTGCCGCCGGCACGGGTTGAGCATCGTCGCCCTCGAGACCGTGAGCCAGCATCCAGCCGATCTTGCCGAGAATCTCGACACCCTCCGACGGTCGGGCCCCGATGCACTCTGCTACATGGGCTACGGCATGCTGGCGCTCCAGGGACTCCTGCGTGATGCGCTCGACCAGCTCTCCTGGGACCCACCCCGCATCATGAGCACTGCGTTCATGTTCTACCTGATGGGCTTCGAGAAGTTCGAGGGGTGGGTGGGCATCGACCAGTTCGACCCGAGCAACCCGCGGGTCGAAGGATTTCACGACCGGTTTGTCGCCCGCTACGGCGAGAGTCCACCTTTGTGGCCGAACGCCATCCCGATTCTGGCCTACGACACAGCGCGGGTCCTGGCCGAAGGTCTGTTCCGGGCGCCGACGCTCACCGGCTCCGGCCTGAAGCAGGGCCTCGAGCGAATCCGCTTCATGTCGAGCACCACGGGTGGCCCGCGTACCCACATCGCCTGCGCACCCTACGAACACGGCATGTTCCGAGGCGACTGGTTGCTCTACGGGCGGGTTCGCAATGCGACGCTGGAGTTCGAAGGCCTCTTCGAGCCGTGACCGTCCGATAGTCCGACGGCCCAACGGCCGTCGAGACCGGGCTCAGGCCGAGGCCTGCTCGGCGAGCTCCCCTAATGACATGGGCGTCTTGTGCTCCAGTCGCCCCTTGTCGAACGACCGCACTTCGACCGAGTGCCCGACAGCCTCGGCTCTGAGCGCCGCCACCGTCGACTGTTCTTTGGTCCGGAGGGCGAAGGGATCGAACGAGAACCACCGGCAAGCGTTCTGGTAGGTGATCTTGTCCAGGTTGGAGTCCGGCACCGTGGCGGCCACCTGGGCCAGCTCTTCGGCGGCCACGGGCCATGATGAGTCCGAGTGCGGGTAGTCGCATTCCCATGCGATGTTGTCCAGGCCGATGGACTCGCGCAGTTGTATGCCGACCGGGTCGTTGATGAAGCAGGTCAGGAAATGCTCCCGGAACACCTCGCTGGGTAGCGATCCGCCAAAGTCCTGACCCGTCCAGAGATGGTGCATCTCGTAGGTACGATCGAGGCGATCGAGAAAATAGGGGATCCATCCCGTCCCGCCCTCTGACAAGGCAATCCGGATCGATGGGAACTTCTTGATGACTCGCGACCACAGGAGGTCTGCCGCGGCCTGACAGATGTTCATCGGCTGGAGGGTGATCATGACGTCGAGAGGAGCATCGGGAGCGGTCACGGTGAGCTGACCGGACGACCCCAGGTGGATGGAGAGCACCACGCCCTCGTCGCATAAGGCCGCCCACAGGGGGTCCCACGACTCATCATGGAAACTCGGATAGCCGAGCGTGGCCGGGTTCTCGGTGAAGGTGAGCGAATGTACGCCCTTCTTGGCCAATCGGCGAACTTCGGCCGCACAGAGCTCGGCGTCCCAAAGCATGGGTACGGCCATGGGAATGAACCGCCCCGGGTAGGCACCACACCACTCGTCGACGTGCCAGTCGTTGTATGCACGGACCACCGCCGCCGCCAATTCCTTGTCCTCGGCACTGGCGAACAGACGGGCACTGAACCCAGGAAAAGACGGGAAGCACATCGAGCCGAGCACACCACCAGCGTTCATGTCCTTGATGCGCTCGTGCACGTCGTAGCACCCCGGTCGCATTTCGTCGAACGCCGTGGGCTCGATGCCGTACTCCTCCTTCGGGCGACCAGCCACTGCGTTGAGTCCGATATTGGGGATGGTGGAGCCGTTGAACGTCCATACGTCTGAACCGTCGGGGGTCTTGACGACCTTGGGCGCCCGACTCTTGAAGGAAGCGGGGATGTGGTTGGTAAAGACGTCGGGCGGCTCGACTAAGTGGTCATCCACGCTGACCAAGATCATGTCATGTGCGTCCATCGGGACATCCTTTCCTTTGCCGGACCCACGCTCCTGCGCCGGGCGACCGCGGCGTACCTCCAATGAGAGCGTAGCAACGAGCCGGTCTGTATTGGATAAAATATCCGAGTGGACCTGGGTTTGGACGGTGCTCGAGTACTGATCGCGGGCGGATCTCGTGGCATGGGGCGGGCGGCGGCCGAGGTGTTTGCCGGCGAGCGGGCGCGGGTGGCCGTCCTGGCCCGGAGCCCGGCGGCAGTGGAGGAAACGGTGTCCACCCTCCGCCAGCGAGGGAGCCCTGATGTCCTCGGGCTCGTAGCTGACATGACCAACGATGCTGAACTGGAACGGGCCTTCGACGTGCTCCGCTCGCGCTGGACGGGCTTGGAAGTGCTGGTCAACGCAGCCGGCCCGGTGGAAGTGGGCGTCGGTTCCTTCGACGACATCGACGACGATGAGTGGAAGGCGACCTTCGACGTGGGGACGCTGGGAGCGGTTCGCTGCATTCGCCGCGCTCTGCCGATGCTCCGCCAAGGCACATTCGGTCGCATTGTGAACGTGTCGGCCCATTCGACAAAGCGCCAGAGTCCGGAACTGATCGCCTACACCGCGGCCAAGGCAGCACTCACCAGCCTGACCAAGAACTTGGCCCAGTCGTTGGCCCCCGAGAACATCCTCGTGAATGCAGTGTCGCCGGGCTCCTTTCTGTCGGAGGGCATGAAGGGGTACTTGCAGTCGCTGCCGGCTGAGCGCGGTATTGACAGCGAAAGCCTGACCGACGCCATGCGGGTCATCCGAGAGGACTTTGGTCATCCGGCCTATCTCGATCGAGCGGGCGATCCCGCCGAGATCGGGCCGGTCATCGCCTTTTTGGGTTCGAAGCTGAACACCTACATGACCGGGGCGGATGTCAACGTGGATGGCGGGTCGGACTTCACATAGTAAGTGCTAGGGTGAGTGGCGGTAGAACGAGGGTGTCGAAGGGGGCGCTGCGGATGACAGGCGTATTTGACGGTCTGCACGTGATCGATCTCTCCTGGGGCACAGCTGGTCCGATGACGACAATGCTGTTGGCCGACAACGGCGCAGAGGTCACTCGAGTCGAACCTCCTGACGGCGATCCGTTCCGCCATCAATCCGGATACCGGGTGTGGCACCGGGGCAAGCGCAGTGCCCGGATCGACCTGCGCTCCGAAGAGGGCCGTAAGGCGTTCTTGGGGCTCGTGGACAGAGCCGACGTAGTGGTTGACAGCTTCTCGCCTGGGACCATGGCCAGCCTCGGCCTCGACCACGACAGTCTCGTGGCTGTCAATCCTCGGTTGATCACCTGCTCGATCACCGGTTACGGCGATCACCCTGAACACCGGGACCGTCCCGGCTACGACGGGCTCGTGGCCGCCCGCACCGGATTGCTCTATGACCAAAGAGGCCGCCGGGGCACCGCCATGGAGTACATCAATGGTCGTCCCGGTCCTCATCCCGAGTTCGACGCTCCCGAGGGGCTCGTCCGAGGGGCGGACCGGCCCGGCCCTATTTTCCCGCGGACGATGTGGCCCAGTGTCGGCGCCACGTACTCGGCCGCCCTCGGGATCGCCGCCGCACTTCGGGCCCGAGAGGTCACCGGCGTCG
>JAUTXB010000199.1 GCA_030838245.1 Acidimicrobiaceae bacterium | reverse complement strand
CAGGAGACTCTCACACTCCGTCTCCGACTCGGGCAGCGAGCGCGAGCCGATGGCAACATCAGCATCGTTGAGCGCCGCCACCAACGACGGCAACTGCGAGGGATGGACGGACATGTCAACGTCCATGAAGGTGACTATCGCCCCTTGCGCCTGGGCAACACCGGCGCGAATGGCTGCTCCCTTTCCTCGATTCGTCGGAAGGCAGATCAGGGTCGAGCGGGCAAACAGCGCCAGTAGGCCGGCGGCCTGTTCAGCTGTGTCGTCGGTACTTCCGTCATCCACCACAATGAACTCGGTCGTCTCGCCAGCCAGTTCACCGCTTTCTACCGAGGCCAGCAGTTCTTCGAGGCCGGTCTGGACCCGTCGACTCTCGTTGAATACGGGTATGACGATCGAGAGCGCGATCCAGTTCGCATCCGAGGGCCGTGGAGGCACGCTGCCGTTCCCGCCCAAGCCATCGCCCCTATTGCGACCGGGTCCAATTGCAGGACCCTCTGTTTCGCAAGCCCCCATGCACCATGCCCCCCATCCAGCCCCGAATACCAGTGGACCATCCGGGCGGTCGCCAGGCATCAACTAAAAGGACTAAGTCCCTTATCTATAAGGTCTAAGTCAAAGGGCGTAGGGGCGGCTTCGAATTCCCTGGCCGAAACAGATAGTTGTGGATGTGGCGCTTGCTAGGCACGAGAGTGGCGCGAAGCATGCCCGTCGATTTGTTGCGGTCGGCAGCTCGCCGGGCCTCGTCGCGGTCGAATACGCCCAGCGGTAGCCAGGCTCTCTGGGCGAAAAAGGAGCCGGTATAACTACGCTCGGCAAAGTACGAAAATACGTCCTCGATATCGTCGCCACTGTGGAGCGACTGATCCACCTCCACGAACACGTTAGGTCGCTCACGTTCGATCAGCTTCGACACCCCCCGGAGCACAGCCAACTCGTGCCCCTCGACGTCGATCTTTACGAAACCGACGTTGGTGAGCTCGAATTCGTCAAGCATGGCAGTCTTCACTGTCTGCCCCAACCACGTTTCATGGCCGTCGGGTAGAAGCGACGACCGGCCTTCGGTCCCCCGACCACCGGCCGGAGACCACAGCGTGGCCTCTGTCCGGTGATCCGATAGCGCCACATTATGAAGATGGACGTTGTCCGGGAGAACGGTGCGAAGAGCGTCATAGATCGTCTTGTTCGGCTCGAATGCGTGGACCTCGAACGCTCGTCGCGCCAGCCACCAGCTCCAGGGCCCCCACCACGCCCCTACATCGATGGCGGTCTTTCCGAGAGGGACGAAGGCGTCGAGGTGACGAAGCTCGGGCTCGAAGAATCGGTACTGGAACGCGACGAGCCGCACGAAAAGTTGCGGCGGGACCAGCTCTACGAGCGATCGTGGCTTCACCGCGGTTGTTCCATCCCGTGCCCTCTCACTTCGAGCCCGTGAGAGACAAGTCCCCCTTCGGACCTTGGTGTGGAAACTAGCCATGTTCTTGGCTCTGCGTCGAGGAAACGAGCGGGTCGATACGAGACTCTTCGATGCCCTCCCAAAGCCGAAGGCATGTTTTACGAGCCCAAGTGGGACGGCTTCGGATGCATCGTCTTTTGGGACGGCGACGACGTGGAGCTGGGCAGCCGGAACGAGAAACCCCTCACCCGGTACTTCCCAGCCGCCGACCGGGCGGCCTCAGCCGCTGGAATGCGGGCAAGGACTTGGCCGGGGAACCGCTACGCCCGAGCTGGTCTGCGAGGTGTCCTACGACCATCTGCAGGATGACCGCTTCCGACACGGGACCCATTTCAGCGGTGGCGGCCCGACCGGGAGCCAGAGTCGTGCACCTACGACCAGCTGGATACACCGGTCCCGACCGAGCTCATCCGGGTCTTCGACGCCCTTACGTAGCGGCGAGCTCAGCTCGTCCAACCGCTCGTCGCGTTTGCGCCAACGGGTGGTGCCTCATGAATTCGGAAACGAGCCCAAGAACGGCGCCTGGCCGAAGGGGTACACGGCGCCGGCCGCCCCGACCAGCCAGTACCCGTTGCCGGGCTGATAGGTGCTCATCCCGACGACGGGCCACATTGGCGGGCTGCCGCCCGTTGACCCGTAGAAGTTCGCGTCGCCGAAGGCATAGATGCCACCATCGGCGGCCGCCTCCCAGTAGCCCTTCCCGGAGGGCGAGGCGGCCACGCTCACGACGAGGCGGTTGAGGGGCTGGCCGCCCATCGAGCCGTAGAACTGGGCATCGCCGAAGGTGAACACCCCACCGTCGCTGGCCACCAACCAATAGCCGCCACCGTCGGGCGCGGCCATGCCCACGATCGGCTGGTTGAGGTGCATGCCGCCCATTGAGCCGTAGAACTGGGCATCGCCGAAGGCGAAGATGCCACCGTCGGCCGCCACCTCCCAGTAGCCGTTGCCGTGGCTGGTGGCAGCCGCCCCGACCACGGGCTGGTTGAGGGGCTGACCGCCCATCGACCCGTAGAAGGGGGCGTCGCCGAAGGTAAAGATTCCGCCGTCAGCGGCTACCAATCGGTATCCCGTGCCGGCCATCGTCGCCATCATGGTGACCACGGGTGCAGCGAGTCCGGGAGGCAACGTGGCAAAAGAGATGGCCGTGAAGGCCCTGTCACCGGCCAGATCTCCGGCGCCGATGTTGCAGGTGGCCCCGGCGGCCTGTTGTGCCGGCGTGGGTGGGCAGGGGTAGGCAGCGGCATCAGTGGAGGCGGGATTCCCCGCGCTGTCGGTCCCGTTCGTCGGTGGACCGGTCACGCCCTGGATGATCTGGAAGCGAACCGACAGATCGCCTGCCGACGACGTCGACTGATTCACCTGCGGCACCGAACAGCTGACGGGGAGGGCGAGACCGTCATACAGCTGGGTGGGCTGGTTGGAAGCGTTGTTGCACTCGACCACGCCGGCCAACTGGTTCGGAACGAAGTTGGTGGCATGAACCTGCGTCGTGGCCCCGCCAACCAAGCCGGTGGATGGCGTTACGGTGAGGGTCGGTACGGGGACGGGGCCGGTGATCCCGATGGGGGACGTTGCCTGCATGCCCGCGCCGTCTTCGACCAGGACCGCACACGACCCCCCGGCGGCCACGTTGGCCGGGCTGGGCGGGCACGGATAGGCCGCGCTCTGCATGGTTCCGCCGATGTTCCCCTCGGCGATCCCGAGCGGTGTGTTCATGGCCCCAGACGGATCGGTGACCGAGGACGTCGGGAATTGCGATGGTCCGGGGTAGTAGCCGTAGAACGGACTCTGGCTGGGTACGGCAGTGGCCTGGGCACAGCCAACGGGGAGGTTCGGTGCGGCGATGCCACCGGTCGGCTCACCGGGAGTCACGTTGCACTCGATGGCCAGCCATGGGGAACCCGGGGTGAACCCGGACCCGTTCACCTGGACCTGGTTCCCGGTCGACAGGCCTCCATTGGGCGTGACGACGACCGTCGGGGTCGTGGTGATCGGTGGAGCGAAGCCGAGCGGGACCGATGCACTGTTGCTGCTGAAATCGCCGAGGGTGAGCTCGCAGGAATATCCCCCGGCCTGTTGCGTCGGCGTTGGGGGGCACGGATACTGAGCCGCATCGTCGGCTGAGTTATGACCGGCACTGTCGATCCCGAGGATCGGTGGCCCGACGATGCCCGTATGCACGACGAACGAGGTGTTGACCGCTCCGGTGGATGAAGTGAAAAGGAAGTCCGCATTGTTGAACGGGTAGCTCGGACCGTAGGAGGACACGGCACAGCTGACCGGAACGGCAAATCCGGCCACGCCGATGGTCGGCTGGCCGGGGACGTTGCTGCACTCGACCAACCCCGCCGTCGTCTGCGGCTGGTAGCCGGCACCGGTCACCGACAGGAGCTGACCGTTCAGCAGCCCGTTGGTGGGGCTCACGGTCAGCGTCGGAGTCGTCGCGCTGGCCGGCAGAGCCCCGACCGTGGACAGCACCGAAGACAGGACAATCGCTGCGACCCCGACGATGATCTTCTTGTTCATGGCCCCCCCAGTCAGGCCCCCTGACGGGAGTCTGGTTGCAAGCACATCAGCGGCTACGGGCCGTTCGTGGAATCATGCCACCTGGGCCGGATAATTGCTCGCTCGACGCCATCCCGAAGACGCTTCGCGGTCGACTCGCCTCGGTCTCATCGCGCCATGCCATCCATTACTTCTACGACGAATCGGCGGTTCGCAGCATCAGCCTCGTGTTCGTCTTGCCCTCGACTGGCACCCGTGATGTGGAAGCGATCGATACCGAGCGCAGCCAGCTCTTCCAGACGATCTGTGCAGAACCCGGCGGGCCCGATAATGGCAAAACGCTCGGCGAACTCGCGAGTGATCACATCCGCTTGAGGACCGGTACGGGCATGCTGATACATGTCGTAACGCCGCGGGACCTCCAACATGATCCGGTGGTCGTCCTCGCTGACCGATCCGTGAACCTGTCCGTGCATGCCGGAGAAGCGGACGAACGTGGCGATTCCGCCCTTGCTCAATGCGAGGGCCCGATCGGGGTCGTCGTCGACCACGACGGTGACGTAGGCGCCAATGGCAACGTCCGGATTGGTCGCTCGCGCCATGTCGACCGCCCAGCGCACTCGCTCCGGGTCCGCTCCGACGGCGAGCGTCACACGATCGCACAGCCGAGCCGCCAGCTTGATTGTGCGTGGGCCGCTGGCCACAACCCACATGGGCACCGACGGGCGGTCGTTGATCACCCCCAAATCAGCCAGTTCGTCCAACCACATGAGTCGGCTCTCCGTTGGAACAGTCCCAAGAGGAAGGCTGTCACCGATCAGGCGGGAGCTGCCCTGGGCCGCACGTTCAATCGGCACCGGCGCGCCCTGAAGGTACAGCCGAGCTATCTCGAGAAATTCCTGGAGCGTCTCTACCGAGACCGGAGGGATGCCGATGTGGGCCAATGCGGAATCGCCGCGACCAACCCCGAGCTCGACACGACCTCCCGACTCGATATGGGCGGACATGATGGCGGAGGCGGTGACAACCGGATGCCTGGTAAATGGGTTGGTGACGCCCGTACTCATTCTGATCGTGGTCGTGGCGGCGATTGCCGTCCCCATCGCTACGTACGGATCCCCCGACATGTTCTGAGAGTCGCCCAGGGTCACGCCGGCCCCGCCCTCCGATTCGGCTCGGCGAGCTGCCGGACCGACTTGACGGGGCAGGGTACGGGCATGCGTCCAAAACTCGAGACTCACAG